>JANMMN010000386.1:0-6292 GCA_031373405.1 Actinomycetes bacterium | reverse complement strand
AGGTCCTCGAGTTACACCTCGAACCGACTGGTTCGCGGCGTGAACCGGTCGGTTCGAGGTGTTACTCGCGTCCGGGGTCATCGTTTGCCCATTCCTTCGAGGAGGGAGAGCACGCGGAGCATGACCTCGTCGGCGCCTCCTCCGATGGAGACGAGCCGTGCGTCACGGTAGTAGCGAGCGACCCAGAGGTCCTCGGCGTACCCGGCCCCGCCGTGGAACTGTACGGCGACGTCCGCGACCTCACGCACGAGCCGCCCGGCCTTGAGCTTGGCGATCGTGGCCATCCGGGTGACGTCCTCGCCGGCGGCGATCCGCGCGGCAGCCGCGTGACAGTACTCGCGCATGACATCGATGTCGGCGACCAGCTCGGCGAGGCGGTACTGCAGGTGCTGGTTGGCGAGCAACGGCTTGCCGAAGGCCTCGCGCACGCGCAGGTAGTCGAGGGTGCGGTCGATCGCGCGCCGCGCACCGGCGACCGCCATGTAGGCGCCGATCATCCGTTCGTCCTGGAACTGCGCCATCTGCTGCTGGAAGCCCCGGCCGATCTCGCCGATCGTGTTGCCCACCGGCACCCGCAGGTCGGTGAAGACGAGCTCAGCAGTGTCGCTGGAGCGGTTGCCCATCTTCTCGATCGTGCGACCCACGCTGAAGCCCGGTGTGCCCGTCGGCACCACGATCATCGACATGCCCTGGTAACCCGGCTCGTCGCTCGTGCGAGCGAGCAGGCAGAGCCAGTCGGCCTGCGCGCCGTTGGTGATCCACATCTTGGCGCCGTTGATCACCCAGGTGTCGCCGTCGCGCACCGCCCGCGTGCGGATGCCCGCGACGTCGCTGCCCGCATCCACCTCCGAGACCGCGATCGAGCAGACCAGCTCGCCGCGCAGCGCGGGCTCAAGGTAGCGCTGCTTCAGCTCGTGGCTGCCGAAGCGCGCGAGCGCCGGAGTCGCCATCGAGGTCTGTACGGCGATGGCCATCGGCACCCCGGCGCAGTCGGCGCGACCGAGCTCCTCGGCGAGCACGAGGGTGTACGAGTGGTCGGCTCCCTGACCGCCGTACTCGGTGTCGTACTCGAGGCCGAGGGCACCGATCGCGGCGAGCTTGGGAAACAGCTCGTGCGCCGGGAAGGTGCCGGCTGCCTCCCAGGCGTCGACGTACGGGTTGATCTCGTTCTCGACGAGGTCGCGCACCACCTTGCGGAACTGCTCGTGCTCGGGGGTGGTGATCATCGCGAACCTCCAGTGGTGTCGAGCCCGAGACCTCGGGCCCAGAGCAGGGTGAGCGTCTCGACCGCGGTGTCGTCGTCGTACGCGGCGGCGACGCTCTCGCCGCGGCCGTACCAGTGCCGGCCGAAGCCCTCGACCATCGCGCACAGCGCGCTCGCGGCCACGGCGGGATCGACGTCGGCCGCCGCGAGACCAGAGGCCTGCAGCCGAGCGATGTCGCGCGTCACCCGTCGTACGTGGTCTCGGCGTACGCCGACCAGCGCGTCGCGGTAGCGGTCGTCGGTCGCTGCCGCCTCCTCGACGACCTCGAGCATCCGGCCGTGCCGCCTGTACGCGGCCAGGTAGCGGCGGTTGGCCTCGAGCATGCGCTGCTGCGGCTCGGGCACCTCGTCACCGATCGCGAGCGCGGCGAACACCTCAGAGACGATGTCCTCGACGAGGGTGCGCAGCACCGCCTCCTTGTCCGCGAACCAGGTGTACGTGGTGCCATGGCTGACCCCGGCCGCGGCAGCGATGTCGGCCATGCGCGTTGCGGCGTACCCCTTCTCCTCGAAGACATCGCGCGCGGCGCGCAGCAGGTTGTCGCGGGTACGCCGGCCGCGCTCGGTGAGCGGCGCCGCCTTGCTGCCGGTGGTCGTGGTCACGGCTCCTCGACCTCGTCCAGCAGGCTCACCGGGACGTCGGCGTAGCGGGCGCGCAGGTGTTCGCCGAGGCCCTTGGCCTGCGGGTCGAGGCTCACGGAGTCGGCGACCCCGCGACCGAGCAAGCCGTGGATCACGACGTTGACCGCGCCGAGGTTGTCGAGCCGGTGGACCTCGACGTCGAGATCCGCCGCCGGGAGGAGCTCGCGCACCCGATCGGGCGTGACGAACCAACGCAGCCACGCCGCGCGCGCGGCGTCCGTCTCCGAGCTGCCCGATCGGCGTACCCAGATCCCGACGTTGGCGTCGCCGCCCTTGTCGCCGGACCGCGCACCGAGGAACGTGCCCAGCAGGACCCGTCGGGTGTCCTCGCCCGCCCAGTGGTCGGGTGTCTCCTCGTCGGCGTACCGCAGCCAGCCGAAGGGGAGCACGGCTCCGGCGGGGACGGAGGCGACCTCGCGCACCGTGCCGTCGGTGTCGAGGTGCACCCGCTGCGTCACCTGGTCGAGAGCCACGGTCGTCGGCCAGTAGACGCCGTACGGCGTGCCCTCGGCGGGCGGCGCGGTGGGGAACATGCCTGGGTAGGACCCCAGCGCGCTCTCGACGATCGGCGCGGTGAACGCCTTGCCGACGGCCTTCGGGTCGGCCGCCTTCACGGTGAGACGCAGCTCGGCCTGCGCATCGGCAGTGCTGCGCGGGTCCACGCGGTCGCGACGCAGCAGCTGCACGTCCAGCTCGCGCACGTCGAGCCGGGACGCGGCCGCGTTCTCCTGCGCCGTCGCTGAGACTGCCTGGGCGAGACGGATTCCCGCGATCGTGCGCAGGGCGAGGTCAGCCTTCGCCTCGATGTCGAGCCCGGTCAGCACCAGTGACGCGCTGTTGCGGAAGCCGCCCAGGGTGTTGAGCGCGACCTTGACGGAGTCAGGAGCGGACTCGCCGCGCACGCCGGTGATCGCGACGCGGTCCGGTCCGACCTCGGCGAGCTCGATCGTGTCGAAGCGCGCGGTGACGTCAGGGTTGGCGTAGGACGGGCCGCCGATCTCGTAGAGCAGCTGCGCCGTCACGGTGCCGACGCTCACGACGCCACCGGTGCCGTGGTGCTTGCCGATCACGCTGCTGCCGTCGTCCGCGATCTCGGCCCAGGGGAAGCCGACGTGCTCGAGGCCGGGCACCTCGTGGAAGAACGAGTAGTTGCCTCCTGTGGCCTGGGCGCCGCACTCGATCACGTGCCCGGCGACGACGGATCCGGCGAGGCGGTCGAGGTGCGTGGCGTCGTCGTAGTCCCAGCCGTGCCACCACGCCGCGGGGCCGACGACGAGCGCGGCGTCGGTGACGCGACCGGTGATGACGACATCGGCTCCGGCCGCGAGGGCGGCCGTGATGCCGCGGCCGCCGAGGTAGGCGTTGGCGGTGAGCGCCGGTAGGCAGAAGGAGTCGAAGGTCTCGCCGGTGTCGAGGTTGGTGAGCATCTCGCCCTGCGCCCGGAGCGCGTCGAGGCGCGGGAGGAGATCGTCGCCCTCGACGTACGCGATCCGGACGTGGCCGAGTCCGAGCTCGTTCGCCCTCTTGCGCAGCGCCTTCGCGGCTCCGGCCGGGTCGAGGCCACCGGCGTTGGAGACCACTTTGATGCCGCGGTCGAGGCAGGTGCCGAGCACCTGCTCCATCTGGGTGAGGAAGGTGCGCGCGTAGCCGCTGCCCGCGCCGTGCTTCATCCGCTGCCGGGCGAGGATGAGCATCGTGAGCTCGGCCAGCCAGTCACCGGTGAGCACGTCGATCGGCCCGTCCTCGACCATCTCCCGAGCAGCCTCGAGCCGGTCACCGAAGAACCCGCTGCAGTTGGCCACCCGAACGACCGACCGGTTCATGGCCTGAGGGTGGGGGTGAGGGTGACGACGACGGTGTGGGCCTCGACGGGGTCGCCTTCGGCCACGTGGAGGGCCTCGACGATGCCGTCGGTGTCGGCTCGGATGGTGTGCTCCATCTTCATCGCCTCGAGCACGACGAGGGCCTGACCGGCCACGACCTGGTCGCCGACGGCGACAGCGACGTGAGTGACCGTTCCGGGGACCGGTGTCGCCGGCCCTGCGCTCACGGCCTCGTGCGATGACGCGGCCCACGGCTCGACGACCTCGAACACGGTGCGCCAGCCACCGACTGCCACCTCGACGACCGACTCGTCGGCGCGCCAGGCCACCTCGCGGCGGATCCCGTCGACCTCGAGGCGGCCCTCGGTGCGGAACGGCGGGTGAGAGAGGTACGACGCCGACAGCCGCGGCGCATCGAGGCACTCGAACCGGCTGTCCGTGGAAATCTCTTGCGCGGCAACGGATCCCTCGATCGCGTCTCCGATCCAGTACCGACCACCTGCCCGGTTCCACTGCCGGGCGACGACGGAATCCCGGTCGACGCCGTCGACGCGTGAGCGCAGCCGTACGAGCTCCGGCGCTGCCGCGACGTTGCGCCACCCGGTGCCACCGGGCGTACCAGCGCGCTCCGAGGGGCGGGTCGCGATCGTCGCAGGGTCGAGCAGCGCGACGGCGGCGGCGGCGAGGTGCAGCCGGCGCACGTCGGTCGGCGCCGCGGCCGCAACGAGATGCGGGTTGTCGTCGAGGAACGAGGTCGTGGTCTCACCCGACAGGAACTCGGCCGACCCCAAGATCGCGATCAGCGAGGCCATGTTGGTCGCCACGCCGGCGATGTCGGCCTCGATCAGCGCCTGGCGCAGCCGGGACGCCGCGGCCGCGCGGTCCGGACCCTGCGCGATCACCTTCGCCAGCATCGGGTCGTAGTACGGCGAGACCACGGAACCGCGCGCGACACCGTCATCGACCCGAACGCCGAGGTCGTCGAGCAGCTCGTAGGCCGTGATCGTCCCCGTGCTCGGCAAGTAGTCGCGCGACGGGTCCTCGGCGTACACCCGGACCTCAATCGCGTGGCCATCCCGCTGGATCTCGTTCTGCCGCAACGGAAGTGGATCGCCCTGGGCAACCAGGATCTGCCACTCGACGAGGTCGAGGCCGGTCACCATCTCGGTCACTGGGTGCTCAACCTGAAGCCGCGTGTTCATCTCCAGGAAGAAGAACTCCTGCGCCGCCCCGTCGCCGCTGACGAGGAACTCCACCGTGCCGGCCCCCACGTAGCCGATCGCCGACGCGAGCGACACGGCTGCGGCATACAGCTGGTCGAGCGTCCGCGCGGTGGCTCCCGGTGACGGTGACTCCTCGACGATCTTCTGGTGCCGACGCTGGATCGAGCACTCGCGCTCGAAGAGGTGCACGACGGATCCGTGCGAGTCACCGAAGACCTGCACCTCGACGTGCCGCGACCGCTCGACATAGCGCTCGAGGAACACGGTCTCGTCCCCGAACGACGCCAGCGCCTCGCGACGGGCTCCGGCGACGGCCTCAGCGAGGTCGGCTCCCGCGCGCACGATGCGCATGCCCTTGCCCCCGCCGCCCGCCGACGCCTTCACCAGCACCGGGTAGCCGACTAGCTCCCCCCTCGTGAGCAGGTCGGCCTCGCTCAGGTCGGGCTCGAGCTCTGCGCCGGGCACCAACGGCACACCAGCTGCGGCCGCGATCCGCTTGGCCTCGACCTTCAATGCCATCGCGCGCATGGACTCAGGAGTCGGTCCGACCCAGACAAGCCCGACATCAGCCGCGGCAGAGGCGAAGTCGGCGTTCTCCGACAGGAACCCGTACCCGGGGTGCACCGAATCAGCACCCGCTCGCCGCGCAGCGTCGAGCACCTTCTCCGCGTCGAGGTAGGACTCCGCCGACGTGCTCCCGCCCAGGGCCACGGCGTACGTCGCCTCGTCGACGAACGGCGCACCGCGGTCGGGGTCGCTGAACACAGCTACCGTCTCGATGCCGTGCTCGTGCGCGGTGCGGATGATGCGTCGCGCGATCTCGCCGCGGTTCGCGACGAGGAGTCGGGTGATCGGGGTCATGGTCACGTCACATCCGGAAGACGCCGTAGGAGCTGTCACCGTGGACCGGCGCGGAGTGCACGGCGGAGAGGGCGAGCGTGAGCACGGTGCGGGTGTCGCGCGGGTCGATGATGCCGTCGTCCCACAGGCGCCCGGTCGCGTAGAGGGCAGTCGACTGCGCCTCCACCTGCGACTCGAAGGCCTCGCGCATCGGCGCGAAGGCCGCCTCGTCGAACTCCTGGCCGGCTGCCTCGGTGCGCTG
This sequence comes from Actinomycetes bacterium, assembly GCA_031373405.1. Lineage (GTDB taxonomy): Bacteria > Actinomycetota > Actinomycetes > S36-B12 > CAIYMF01 > Longivirga. The sequence goes on along the minus strand of JANMMN010000386.1, from coordinate 238 downwards.
TCACGCGACGATGGAGAGCACGCCGCCGAGCTGCTTGGGGCCCATCACGGCGATGCGGTGGTTGGGCCAGGTGAAGACGAAACGCGGGTCGTAGGACCGCCCGCTCATGCCGTAGTTGCCCGCGCCGTAGGACGCTCCCACCATCAGGGTCAGGTGCGGCACGGTCGAGTTGGAGACGGCGTTGATGAGCTTGGCCCCGTCCTTGATGATGCCGCCCTGCTCGTAGCGCGTGCCGACC
>JANMMN010000383.1:0-3106 GCA_031373405.1 Actinomycetes bacterium | reverse complement strand
TTCCGCACCGCACCACCGAAGATCCGCCGCGCCCTGGAGATCCGCGACCAGCACTGCACCTTCCCCGACTGCCGCATCGACCCCAGCAGGTGCGAAGCCCACCACGTCCAGCACTGGCAGCACGGCGGCCCGACCTCGCTGGCCAACATGACCCTGCTCTGCCCGGGGCCACCACCACCTCGTCCACGAAGGCCGCTGGATCATCACCGCCCGCGACGGGCACGACCCCGGCCACCCCGACCACTGGGCGATCACCCCACTCCCACCACGCGAACCCGACCGCTGCCCCTGCCTCGACATGTGACCGGTCGTTCAGGGACGTCCACGCGCAGCTGACTCGCCGCCGGACGGCCAGACGCCCGAGCAGTGTCCGGCCTGCCGGGCCGACGCCTTCCGTAGAGTTGGTCGGGGAGGCTCCTGTGAGCCGATGGCCAGCCCGGACGCGACGAGCTCCCGTGCAACCTCGGAGCCGGCGGATCTCGTAGGTAGTAGCACAGGGCGTCGAGGACAGGAGCCACCGTGGGGAGGCTGGCGGACGAGGAGTTCCGCGGCTGGGGGCAGGCGAATCGCCCCCGGCTGCGCCAGACCGCCTTCCTGCTGTGCGGAGACTGGTTCCTCGCCGACGACCTCGTGCAGGACTCGCTCATCCGCATCTTCCAGGCGTGGCCGCGCATCGGCGGCAGCAGCGACCTGACGCGGTACTCCCGCCGTGTGCTCGTGAACCTGTACCTCGATCACCGCCGCCGCCCGTCGCGCCGCGAGCGGCCCAGCGACAGTCTCCCGGAGGCTGCCTCGGCCCAGCCGGACGACGGGACGGGATACCGCCAACAGCTGGTTGCGGCCCTTCGGCAGGTGCCGCCGGGTCAGCGTGCAGTGCTGGTGCTGCGGTACTTCGACGACCTCTCGGTCGAGCAGACCGCCGAGGCCCTGGGAACGAGCGCCGGAAACGTGAAGTCCCAATCCAGCCGAGGCCTCGCGACCCTCCGCCACGCCCTGGCAGAGCAGGGCTTCCGTGACGCTTTCGACCTGCAGGAGCAGCCATGAGCCAGGACGAGATGCGGCGACTGTTCGACGCCGTCCTCAGCGAGCCGAGCAGCGACACCACCGACCTCGACGCCGCTATGCGTGCCGGCCGTCGTCGTCGCCGAGCCCGCAGCGGCTCCGCGCTGCTGTCGTCGACGGCGGTCGTCGTAGCCGTCGGCGTGTGGCTGTCCGGGACGCTGACGTCGGCGCCCCCACCGAATCTCGGCGCATCACCGAGCGCCAGCGCGAGCACGAGCCAGGCACAGCAGGACGGTGTGCAAGTCACGACGGCGGACCAGCTGCACGGCTACTGGCGGGCCACCGAGCTCAACGGCCAGGACGTGCGCAACGCGCGGACCCGATTCGGCGACCCGCTGGTCCTGTGGTTCGGCGCGTTCCCCGAAGGCACGGGCACGGCCTGGGTTGCCGACGACGGGTGCAACTCCCACTCCGGCGCCATCAGCCTCACCAACGGCCGGCTGCTCGTCGAGGGCGGCGGTACGACACTGGTCGCGTGCACCCCCGGTGCTGCCTATCCGGACAACCCCCAGTCGGTCCTGGATGCTCAGGAGGCGCGCCTGGCGCCGGCACGTGGCGACTCGCCGGCCACGCTGCGACTGATCGCGGACGGCCGTGTCCTCTCCACCTACGTCGCGGTCCCCGACGCCGACCGGAGCCGCACGGGCGGCACTGCGTTGACCTCCGGGCCCTCGAACGACCCCGGATCAGGGATGGCGGCTCTCGTGACGGGCCGACTCACCATCGGGGCCGACGGATGCGCCGGGCTCGACGATCAGACGACGGTGTTCCCTGCCGGTACGACGTGGTCCTCGACCCTGGGGCTGCTGATCCTCCCGGGCGGCACCACCGCGCAGCCCGGACAGACCATCAGCGGAGGAGGGGGCTACCTCGACCCGTCCGTCGCCAAGAGCTGGGTCGCCGACCAGGACCTGCTGACGGCCTGCACCTGGACTGACGAGGTGCGCGTGTTCAACCGCGAGGCGCCCCTGACCGTGACGAGTTGACGGTGACGAGTGCGGACGGCGGGGGTCGAACCCGCATGCTCGAGAGCACAGGGTCCTAAACCCTGCGTGTCTGCCAATTCCACCACGTCCGCGTAGGCACCAGCCTAGGTGAGCGGCTCCACGGCACCGGTGATGCGGTGACGTCCGACCACCAGCACGAGGCCGGCCACGAGCGCGACCGAGCCCGACACGAGCAGGGGCACGACGCCGCCCCCCGGGCCGAGCGACCAGGTGAGTCCGGCCCACAGCCCGGCCACGAACACCGCGCCGTTGCTGAGCGACTGGAACACGCCCTGCGCGCGGCCGCGGTGCGCGTCGTCGACGAGGGTCGAGATCCAGGCCTTGCCGACGCCGTCGGTGAAGGCGGGGAACAGCCCGTAGACCGCGATCAGCACGAACACCCACGGGCCCTTCTCGACCAGTCCGAGCCCGGCGTACGCGGCCGCGAAGGCCAGCAGCCCCACGCCGTACACGAGCGGCCGCGGCAGCCGGTCGGAGATCGCGCCGGCGGGGTAGGAGCCGAGCGTGTAGACGAGGTTGTAGACGACGTAGGCGAGCACGACCTCGGTCGTGGAGTAGCCGAGATCCGAGATCCGCAGCAGCAGGAGCACGTCAGGGAAGTTCACGACCGCGATTCCTACGAGGATGAGCGTCACCCGCCAGAACGGACGTGGCAGGGGGCTGCGCGAGAGGACCGACGGCGACGCGAGCGGCTCGACCCGAGTCTGCTCCTCGGACGGCGTCCGGCGTCGCTCGACGACGAGGAACGTCAGCAGCATCGAGAGCACGGCCGGGACGACGGCCCACCAGAGCACGGCGCGCACGTCGCCGTCGAGCACGGCGAGGGCGGCGAGCGCGATCAGCGGGCCGATCACCGCGCCGAGCGTGTCGCCGGTGCGATGGAAGCCGAAGGCGCGCCCGAGGTCCTCCCGCGGGACCGAGGCGGCGATCAACGCATCGCGAGGAGCCGACCGGACGCCCTTGCCGAGCCGGTCGACGACGCGACCGACGAGCACCATCGGCCAGACGTACGACGCAGCGACGATCACCTTGCCGAG
>JANMMN010000373.1:0-4911 GCA_031373405.1 Actinomycetes bacterium | reverse complement strand
CTCGTCGCCCCACCCGAGCTCGTCAGCCAGCGCGGCGTTGCGCTCACGCGACGCCTCACGCACGTCGACCCCGTGCACGTGCACCGCGAGACCGCGCACCCGCGCGAGCCAGACGTAGGCACCGATCGTGAGGTAGGCGTGACCGCAGCCGAGATCGACCAGCCGCCAGGGGTTCTCAGCCGTCGCGTCGGCGAGCGCTCCCGCCGTACGCGCATCGTCGAGCGACGCCTCGAGCAGTCGTACGAACTCCTCGACCTGGCGGTACTTGTCCTGCCGGGTCGGCTTGATCCGGCCCTGCGCGTCGGCGACCCCGACTGCGGTGAGGAAGGCGCGCACGTCAGGGTGCGCGACGTCGAAGAGCCGAGGCTTCACCCGGTCGTGCGCCGCCGGTGCCGCATCGAGGGGTGCGCCCCGAGGCGCCCGGTGCACGAACGCCTCGCCCTTCTTCGTGATCCGCACCTGGATCACCTCGGTGCTGGTCTCGACGTGCCAGTTGCCGAAACCCTGGTCGAGAAGTTCATCGATCGCCGCGGGCGCGGCCGTGGACTCGTGGTTGTCGGTGTGCGCCTGGGTCTCGTCGTACGTCGTCACCTGCAGGCGCACCCCGCTCTTGAGCGCGACGGGGCGCAGCTCCGCGCGACGCCAGCGCAGCGGCACACCGCGTCGCCGACCGGCTCCGACCGCACGCACCAGGGTCGCGGTGTCGAGCAGCTGGTCGCGCACCTCGGCGCGCACCTCGAGCCAAGGCTGCCCCACTCAGGACGCCAGGGCCGCGAGGCGCTCGTGCAGCAGTCGCAGCGCAACCTCGTCGCCACCGGTGGCGACGCCGTGCTCTCCAGGACGGCCCCACAGGTGCAGCAGCAGCCCGGACGGCTCGGCCGCGAGGAGCGACACCGCGGTGTCGTCACCGCCGCCGGCGACCTCGACCCGGGTGCGGTGCAGCGTCACGGTCCAGGAGTGCTCGCCGGAGGAGACGAGCACCTTCTGGCCGGTGGCCTCGTCCTGCGGCATCTCGTCCCAGGGCCAGGTGAGCCAGCCGAGCAGCTCGTCGACCCCGTCGGCGGCGAGCGCGGCGTCGATCTCACCGGCGTCGTCGACCCCGTGCGCCGCGGACTCGGCGTCCCAGCGGTGCACCGCCGTCTCCTGCGCCATGCGGCGGACCCAGAACGCGACGGTCTGCTCCGACGGCCACCAGGTCCACGTGACCGAGTCGGGACCCCGCGCGTCGAGCCGGTCCCGGAGGTCGGCGTACGCCGAGCGCAGCGCGTCGCACGGGTCCTCGCCCTCGGTCAGGTCACCCCAGTCGTGCGGGGGTTCCGGCTGCGGCGGCGCGGCATCGGCGTCGAGCGCGGCCACCTTGTGCCGGTAGACACCGACGACGTGGGAGATCAGGTCGCGCACCCGCCAGTCCGGGCAGCCGGGCACCTGCGCGTCGAGGTCCGTCGATGCCGCCGCCAGCGCGACGACGTCGGCGGCGAGATGGGCTGCGTAGGCCTCGACGGTGAGTCGGGTGCCGTCGAGGCTCGGGTGCGCGGTCATGTGCTGATCCTGCCACCCGGCGACAACGGGGCAGGTGTCGCGCACGGCCGGGATGGGGCTGAGACACGGGCTCTCCCACCGGCGGACCCGGACACCACACTGACGCAGCGTCGGCGCGATGCGCCCCCGTTAAGGTGGGCCGGTGACCCGACTGCGCGACTCCACGTCCGGCGCGATGCCTGTCGGCGCGATCGTCGGCATCGCCGTCGCGCTCGCGGCGATCGTCGGCCTCATCGCCGGGGCGATCTGGGGCCTGTCGGGCAGCAGGGCGCCTGCTCCCGACGACTCCGCGGCGCCGGTCACCAGCGCACCGGTGAGCACGGTGAGCCCCGGCTCACCCGTCGCCTCACCGAGCTCCCGGGAGACCCCCGGCTCGAGCACGGCACCGTCGCCGAGCAGCGCACCGACCCCGGACGGCTCGGTCCCGCCCGCCCCCGCGACCACGACGACCTCGGCCGACGGCTGGCGGCTCGGCTCGTGGAAGATCACCAACACGGCAGGCGCTCTAGGCGTGAGCACCACCGCGCGCAACACCGCGACAGGCACGCGCAGCGCCGATCTGGTGCTCTACGTCTACGTCGACGGCCGGTGGATCGCGACCACCACCACGAGGGTGACCGAGGTCCCGGCGGGAGGCACCGTGCCGGTGGAGTTCACCGGCACCGATGCCTGGCAGCCGGGCCAGAAGGTGCTGCTGCTCCAGGTCACCTGACGCGGTGTCGCGCTGACCTTCGCGTGGGGCTCGCTCAGCGACCACGCCAGGCGGAGACCAGCACGACCGCGATGCTCAGGGCGAGGACCGCGAGCGTGACCGTGCGTCGCGTCCTCGGGTCCATGCCGCCCAGGGTACGTCGGGGACACCGCCCCGCGACGGTAGCCTCGTCGCGTGAGCACCCCTGAGCCCGCCTCGTCGGCGTCGGTCGTGCCCGGCTCGATTCCGCAGCCGGAAAGCGTCGATGTCGACGGCGTGAGCGCGCTGCTCTACGGCACCATCGCGTGGGCGATCGCGTTCGCGGCCTGCCTGCTGCTGCGCCCTGCGCTGATCGAAGCGGATCGCGGCTGGTGGATCTGGACCTGCGCCGCCGGCGCCATCACCGGCGTCATCGGCCTCGTCGTCGTCCGCCGGCGTCGCGCTGTCTACGCCGCCGCCCGCCACTGATCGCACCGCACCGGGCCGAGCCGCGGGGCTCGTGCTGGCCGAGGGGCTCGTCCTAGCCGAGGACCTCGTCCGGCTCGATGTCGAGGATCTCGTCGTCGTCGTCCTCGTCGTCCGCGTGGTCGTCTTCGTCGTCGTCCTCGTTGTCGTCTTCGTCTTCGTCTTCGTTGTCGTCGTCTTCGAGGACGAGGTCGTCATCGGCGGCGCCATCGTCGTCGTCGTCCAGGTCTGCGTCATCGTCAACGTCCGCGAGGTCCTCCACGTCGACACCCGCGAGGTCGATGGTGAGCATGTCGATCGCGCGGGCGTCGGGAGTCTCGGGCGAGATGTCATCGTCGACCACCGCGTCCAGCGACTCGGCAGGCTCGTCGTCGGCGTCGCGCTCCGCGGCCGCACGGTCGGTGCCGGAAGCTCCCGGCGTACGCACGTCGACCTCGTCCAGGACGTACTCGTCGATCACGATGTCGCTGACCGGGATGCCGGTGCCCTCGAGCGCGCGAACGCTGGAGTGAGCGCCGCAGCCATAGCCGAGCGCGACGACGCGGCCGTCCGCGCCGAAGGAGTTGGCGCACACGCCGAACGCCTGGCCGACCAGGCCGCCCATCGGCATGAGGAACGCGCACGACTGGCACGCGCCGGGCGCCGCCTTGGCCATCGCCGACTCGGGACCGAAGTCGCCGTCCCACCACCGTTCGGTGGCGAGGTCGCGACCCACCGACGAGAGCACGCGCTCGCGGCCGAGACCGAGCTGCCACTGCTCGGGACGCAGCGGCGCCTCGGTCGACGCGGTCTCGTCCGATGCCTCGAGCGCGTCGGCGCCCGTGTAGCCGGGCTCGAGCCGCGGGTCCTCGGGGTCGGTCGGGTAGAGGTCGCCGGGGGAGAGGTCGCCCGGACGCACCCGCTCGTTCCACGGCACCCAGACCGGTGCCAGCACGGCGTCCGAGCCAGGGAGCAGCACGACCTCGGAGACGGTCGTACGGTCCGAGCCGGGCACGCGGGCCAGGGTCACCGCCCAGCGCCACCCGACATAGCCGGGGCTGGTGCAGGCGAGGTGATGAATGTCGAGCAGCTCGTCCTCGGTCACCACCTCGAGGTGCTGACCGACGTGCTCGGCGGGCGCGATCTCGAGCACGGCGGCGCGTGCGAGGTCGGCGGCCGAGGCAGCGACGGCATCGAGGGCATCGAGCGAGTCAGGAGTCACGACCCCATCCTCGCCCACGACGCGCCCACCGCGCCACGCGCCCCCGCCGTACGCCCAGGCGCAACCGGCGCACGATCTCTAGTAGAGATCATCCAGCGGTGGGGCGCCCGGTTTGTCCTGGTTTCAGGCACCCGTTGGTGCTGCACGATCTCTAGTAGAGATCGTGCAGCAAGGGGTCAGGCGTCGAGGTCGTCGGCGACCTTGCGGAGCATGAGGGCGACGTTGTGGCTCGACTTGTCGTCGGGGTAGCGCCCGCGGCGCAGCGAGTTCGAGACGCCGTCGAGGAGCTTGATCAGGTCCTCGAGGAGCACGGCCATGTCGTCGGCCGGCTTGCGCGCGGCCTTCGTGACGCTGGCGGGCACGTCGAGCACCCGGATCGAGAGGGCCTGCGGACCGCGCTTCCCGTCGGCGATGCCGAACTCCACCCGCGATCCCGGCTTGAGCGCGTCGACGCCGGCCGGCAGCGCTGAGGCGTGCACGAAGACCTCGTCGCCCTCCTCGGTCGCGAGGAAGCCGAAGCCCTTCTCCGCATCGAAAAACTTCACCTTGCCGGTAGGCACCGAACTCACGCGTCCTTCGAGGTCGTCGGTCGTCGTCGTACGCCGAGGGCTCAGGGGCCGACAGGCATCTGGACAGGCTAGCCGTCCCTGCCCAGGGACCCAACAGGGATCCGGTCAGCCGCGCGCGTGCCAGGCAGCCAGCAGCTCGGCCTCGCGCTCACGACTGAGCCCCGGGCGCTCCCCCGCGAGCGGGTGCTCCCCGAGGTCCTCGAGGATCTCGAGCACGCTCTGGCGCACCGGGCGCGGCTGCAGACCGGCCAGCGCAGCCGCACGCGGGTCTGCCGCGCCCACGTCCATCGACGGGTCGCCGGCCGCCCACAGCGGGAAGCTCGCCTCGTCCTCCCCCTGGTCGAGCAGCCACTGCCGGTCGACCCAGGTCACCGTCGTGCCCGGGGGGCCGACCGCGACGACGATGTCGCCGAGCAGGTCCGCGAAGGAGTACGGCGGCGGCGGGC
>JANMMN010000314.1:0-14364 GCA_031373405.1 Actinomycetes bacterium | reverse complement strand
TCCTACCTCGAAGCTCAACGCCTTCCTGGCCGGCATCGTCGCGTCGCACCCGCACCCGATCCGCGGCGGCAAGCAGCCGCGCATCCTGTTCGGCACCCAGGCCCAGACCAAGCCGCCGACGTTCGTGCTGTTCACCAGCGGGTTCCTCGAAGCCGGCTACCGCCGATTCATCGAACGGCGCCTGCGTGAGGAGTTCGGCTTCGAGGGCACGCCGATCCGGATCAACCTGCGGGTCCGGGCCAAGCGCCAGCGCCGCTAGGCACCGGGTTCGAAGCTGCGCCTCGCGTGGGGTAATCTTCGGTCGCCGATCAGCGGTACGCCGGTGATCGGGAGCTCGACTCGGGCTGTAGCGCAGCTTGGTAGCGCACTTGACTGGGGGTCAAGGGGTCGCAGGTTCAACTCCTGTCAGCCCGACGAGAAAAAATCGCTGGTCTGAGGCCGTTTCCCGTGAGGGAGGCGGCCTCTTTGCGAGCGACTCGATCGACGGGTCGTGGGCCCAGGTCGCCACGTCTGCACGACAGTGACATGAGGCCCGCCGGGCCGTGGCACGAGAAAGTCCCCGACCGAGGCAACCTGGAGGGCACCGTCATCCGTCTCTGCTTCGACGACGAGATTCAGCGGAGGCGCGGATGACGACCGACCACGACGAGCAGTTCACGGCGTGGGTAGAACGCTCGGCCGCATCCCTCCGCGGCACGGCGTACCTGATGTGCGGCGACTGGCACTCTGCCGACGACGTGGTGCAGGACGCGCTCGTGCGGGTGTACGAACGATGGCACCGCATCCGCCCGGATGCTGCGACGTCCTACGCACGTCGGGTGATCACGACCGCGGCGATCGACCGTGCCCGGCGGCCGTGGCGGCGCGAGGTCTCCAGCGACGTCCTGCCCGAGCCCGATGTCGTGGGTGCGGTCGAGACGCCGTACGACGTCGTCGGCGCCCTCGCACAGCTCCCCCCTCGCCAGCGCGCCGTGCTGGTTCTGAGGTTCTTCCACGACCTTGATGTCGCGGAGACCGCACGGCTCCTCGGCATCTCGCAGGGGACCGTCAAGAGCACGACCTCCCGCGGGCTCGACAGCCTGCGGCTTCTGATGCGCACGCCTGTGCGCACTGGCTCTCCCGAGGAGACATCATGAGCGAGAACGACATCCGCACGTTGATGGGTTCGGCCGTGGCCGACGCCCCGGCCCGTGAGTTCAGCACGCCGGTCATCGCCTCCGCGGCCGCGGCCCGGACGCGTCGCCGACGTGCGTGGTACGGGGTGGGTGCGATCGGCGCGGTGGCAACCGTCACCGCGGTCGCCGCCGTCTCGTTCAGCCTGCTCGGCAGCCAGGGCGAGCCCGCACCCCTTGCCGGCGTTCCCACGACGACGGCATCCGAGCCGGCTCCCGGACCGATCGACGGCATGGTCATCGCATCGAGCCTCCCGCTCGGCGAAGCCGTAGCAGTGGTGGACCAGGCGCTTCCGGAGGGCACCTCGGTCGGCGAGCTCGCCCCGGACGCCTCCTTCACGCCTGATGGCGCTCTCAGCCTCCGCCTGGTGACGCCGGACGGCGCCGCCGACCTCGCGATCACGGCGTCGCCGTCCGGCTGCACGGCGACGTCGACGGCGCTGGACACGGCCACGCTCGACGCGATCGCCTCCTCGATCTGCACGGCGGCGGCGGCCTACCCGAACCAGCCCGGCACCGTCGTGCCGGGAAGCGGTTCGGTGGACCCGGCAGCCTGATCGGTCCCGGGGCGGGGCGGTGCGCATGGCGCGCCGCCCCGCCTTCGTCGTCCACCCCGCTCCTCCGGCCCGAGGCCGGGTTCGCCTGCGGCGACCAGCCATGGTGCACCTGGCCGGTCCGTTGAGTCCTCAGCCGCTGGTGGCGACCTCGACACGGAGCCGCCGACCGGTCACGCGCTCGATCGAGTCCGACAACGCCGCGACGAACTGCGGCTTGGTCGCCCGCTCGAACGTGTGCACGCCGGCGAGCTTGGTGGCATCGGAGAAGTCGAGCACGAGGGTGGTATCGGTGACCGACGCGAGCCGACCGTCGAACAGGGCCAACCAGGCCGTGCGGTGGTTGACCTCGAGGTCGTCGAGCACCTCGATCCATCGCGCCTTGAGTCCCGCCAGGTCGGGTGCGTCCATGCCGACACGGTAGCGACAGCGATGCCCTCGGGCGTCGTGACAGGGTGACGGTTAGCGTGAGTCCGTGAACCGGGGAGGGCTGATCGGGCTGGGCGTGGTCGCGCTGCTGGTCGGGCTGGTGCTCGTCGGCATCGGCGCTACGGCAGCGGTGCTCGTCGGACCCGACGACTCGTTGTCGACGCGTCCTGCGCGCCTGAGCGGCACGGGTGTCGCGCTCGTCGTCGAGGACATCACCGTCGACGCCGGCAGCATCCCTGTGCCGAAGTCGCTGGGGGTGCTCACCCTCGCGGTCTCGTCCCCCGAGCGCCGTCCGATGTTCGCGGGGACGGCGACGGCCGACGCCATCGACCTCTATCTGGCGGGCGCGCCGTACGACGTGGTGATCGACCTCCGGCCCGGCGGCGACGGGCTGACGCGACCGGTGCCGGGGACCCAGGCGCCGCCGACCCCCGCGAGCCAGCCGCTCTGGCTCGCGCAGTCGGTCGGTAGCCCGGCCGAGCTCACCGCGACGATCGCGCCGGACGCCACCCTGGTCGTCATGAACGCCGACGCCACGCCGGGAGTGGTGGCCGACCTCGTCGTGACCCTGACGGTGGCGCGGGCGTGGAGCGCCGCCTGGATCGCGGTGGGTGTCGGCGTCGTCCTGCTGGCACTCAGCGCGGTGGCGTTCTGGCGTGCCTCCGTCGTGGGCGCCCGACGGGATCCGCCTCCTCGGCATGCGGCCGGAGCCACGACCGCAGCCACGGTGCTGCCGGGAGCCGACGCCAGCCCGAGCATCAAGGTTGCGCCCGCGACGGACGTCGTCGCCGAACCCGCGGACCCACCCGAGGCCTCGGCGTACGGCGCGGAGCCCAGCGACCGCGGCACCGACGAGAGTCCGACGGCCGCCGAGCCGGGGAGCCCGGGCTCCGACGGCTAGGGTCGTCAGCGTGGAGGTGCAGGAGACCGCGGTGCAGACCGACCGCATCCTCACGATCCCCAACATCCTCTCGTTCATGCGACTCCTCGGCGTCCCCGTGTTCCTCTGGCTGATCCTCGTGCCGGAGGCCGACGGCTGGGCAGCGGTGCTGCTCGTGGTGAGCGGGGCAACGGACTGGCTCGACGGCAAGATCGCGAGGGCCACAGGGCAGATCAGCCGTCTCGGTCAGCTGCTCGACCCGCTCGCCGACCGCCTCTACATCGCCGCCACGCTGGTCGGCCTCGCCATCCGCGAGATCGTCCCGTGGTGGCTCGTGATCCTCCTGCTCTCGCGCGACCTCGTCCTCGCGATCGTCCTGGCTGCGCTCAAGCGTCGCGGCATCATCGGACTCCCGGTCCATTTCCTCGGCAAGGCCGCAACCTTATTCCTGCTCCTCGCCTTTCCGCTGATCCTGATCGGGGCCACGGCGACCGGCGCCGGAGTGACTCTGGTCGACGCGGCCCGCGAGATCGGCTGGGCGTTCGCGATCTGGGGCACGGCGCTCTACTGGTGGGCCGGACTGCTCTACCTCGAGCAGGCCCGTCGCATCCTGCGCGGAGCGGCGCAGTGACGTCCCCGGCCACGACCGATCCGGCCGCGTCGATGGCCTTCCTGCGTGATCTCATGCGCGACGATGCAGCTCAGGAGTACGCCGATGCCGCCGCACGCCGGGGGACGCCGGGCCGGCCGCACGATGCCCCCTCCTTGCGCCGGCCGACCTGGTCGTTCCTGATCACTCTCGTGCTCGTCGCGGCGGTCCTCTCCGTCGGACTCGTCCAACGTCGCGTCGACGAGCCGCAGGCGCTCGCAGTGCGCCAGGCGCTCGTCGAGCGGGTGGCAGTTGCTGAGCAGCGGGTCGCGGAGCACGAGGCCGACATCGCTCGCGAGCGGGCTGAGCTCGCTGCGCTTCAGGCGGCCTTGCTCGCCGACTCGGTCGAAGGCGAGGCGCTCGGTGCTCGGATCGACGTGCTGTCCGCGGTCACGGGGTACACCGCCGTCGTCGGACCCGGTGCGGTGGTGGTGCTCGACGATGCGAAGGGCGTCGACCGCACCGACCCCGCCGCTCCGGGCCGGGTGCAGGATCGCGACGTCGCGCTGGCCGTCAACGGTCTGTGGCAGGCGGGGGCCGAGGCGATCGCCGTCAACGGTCGTCGGCTGACCGCCACGACGGCGATCCGCACGGCCGGCGCTGCGATCCTCGTCGACTTCCGCCCGCTGGTGCCGCCGTACCGGGTGGAGGCGATCGGCGACCCGGGCCGGCTGTCGGAGGCGTACGCCGGGACCCGTTCGGCGCAGACTCTTGCCACCCTTGCCGAGGAGTACGGGTTGCGCCTGAGCACCTCGCCTGCCGAGTCGCTGTCGTTGCCGGCGGCGACGGCGATCCTGCCCGTGCGAGCGCGCGTCCCCGCAGCACCGGACGGGGGCGCTGCAGCGTCTACCGCAGCCACACCGACGAGCTCGCAGCTCCCGTCCAGCACCAGCACAGGGGGAACGCCATGATCGCCGTCCTTGGCCTCGTCGTCGGTGTCGTCCTCGGTGTCATCCTCCAGCCCGTCGTGCCGCTGTGGCTTCAGCCCTACCTGCCCATCGCGGTCGTGGCGGCACTCGATGCCGTGTTCGGTGCCGTGCGCGCTCTCCTCGACGGCGTCTTCGACGACCGTGTCTTCGTCGTGTCCTTCCTCTCGAACATCGTGATCGCGTCGCTGCTGGTGTTCCTCGGTGACCAGCTCGGGGTGGGCGCGCAGATCTCCACCGGAGTCGTCGTCGTCCTCGCGATGCGGATCTTCGCCAACGCTGCCGCGATCCGCCGACACCTGTTCAAGGCGTGACGATGTCTGCACCGGACCCGTCCCCCGACCCCCAGGGGATCGACGCGACCACGGTCGACGGTCGGTCGAAGCTACGCCGCGCACTCGCGCCGCGTGCCACGAGTCGCCAGGCGGTCATCGGCATCCTGTTCCTGCTGCTCGGGTTCGCGGGCGTGTCCGCCGCGCGCGGCACCGGCACGTCCGGCCTCCTCGTCACCGCTCGCGAGGACGAGATCATCCGGGTGCTCGACGACCTCACCGAGCGTCAGGCCCGGCTCGAGATCGAGCAGCGTGCGCTCGAGACGGCGCGCGACCGGCTGCTCTCCGGCAGTGAGGAGCAGCGCCTCGCCGTCGCTCGCGCTCGGGCCGACGCCCTGGCGATCCTCGCCGGCACGGTGGCGGCGACCGGCCCCGGGATCCGGATGGTCATCGGCGACCGAGGCGGTGTGATCGACTACACCGTCCTGCTCGACACCGTGCAGGAGCTGCGCGACGCGGGCGCCGAGGCGATCCAGATCGGGACTGTGCGGGTCGTCGCCTCGACCTGGTTCGACGATGCAGCGGACGGCGTGGGTGTCGTCGTGTCCGGCGAGCGGCTGAGCGCGCCGTACTCCATCCTGGTGATCGGGGACTCCTCCACGCTGGCCACGGCGCTCGAGATCCCGGGGGGTGTCGCCGACACGGTGCGCACCGCGGGGGCGACCATCATGGTGTCGCAGGAGACGTCGGTCCTCGTGAGCGCGTTGCAGCCACTCGCGACGCCTCAGTACGCTCGCCCGGCCCCGAGTCCCTCGGCCTCGTGACCCCTCACCAGGAAGGCACCGCCATGTCAGGTCAGACCCCGGACCACCTGCGCTACACCCGTGAGCACGAGTGGGTCGACGTGACCGCGGAGGGCCGGGTGCGGTTCGGGATCACCGACCACGCGCAGGATGCTCTCGGCGACATCGTCTTCGTGACGTTGCCCGATGTCGGGGCCACGGTGAGCGCGGGGGAGCCGTGCGGCGAGGTCGAGTCGACCAAGAGCGTCTCGGACATCTGCGCCCCGGTGTCCGGCACGGTCGTCGCGCGCAACGACGCGGCGGAGACCAGCCCGGAGACCCTCAACTCCGACCCGTACGGCGCCGGCTGGCTCGCCGAGGTCGAGCCGATCGATTCCGCCGGGCTCGACGGGCTGCTCGACGCCGCGGGCTACCGCGCCCTGACCGAGTCCTGACGCACCGGAGCCGGGGTCGATCCTCGGACTGAGTAAGCCTTGACCTGAGGTCGATGGTTGAGCCATTGACCCGACCCCGACCCGCTCCGTAGGGTCAGGTGACTCTCGAGCGCCGGTCGAGAGCGGGTGGGAGGACGTGCCATGGGTCGTCAGTGTCCGAGCTGCGGTCATCTCGCGCAGGACGACGCCCACTTCTGCGCGTCCTGTGGCGCCGGGCTGACCCCGGATGAGGCGTACCAGACCGGGGTTCTCGGCATCCGTATCGCCACCGAGGGCGACTCCGCACCGCTCCCCGTCGTCGATGCCACCAGCGTCGGCGGGCTCGGGCGCGGGCACGCCGTCCTCGTCGTGCTGCGCGGCCCGCAGGAGGGTGCCCGGTTCAACCTCGACCCGGTCCTCGGCGTCGTCGTCGTGGGTCGCGCACCCGAGTGCGACCTGTTCCTCGACGACGTGACGGTGTCGCGCCGGCACGCCGAGCTGCACGCCGCCGACGGCGGCTGGGAGCTTCGCGACCTGGGCAGCCTCAACGGCAGCTACGTCAACCGTCGGCGGATCGACAGCGCGCGGCTGTCCGGTGGCGACGAGGTCCAGATCGGCAAGTACCGCTTCGTCTTCCTCGAGGCAGCGGCAGGGGGTGAGGGCGCGTGACCGCCGTCGCATCGCGCGGGCTGATGGGGATCGGTGATGTCCTGGGCACGCTGCGCCCGGACTTCCCCGACGTCACGATCTCCAAGATCCGCTTTCTGGAGTCCGAAGGCCTGATCACCCCTCAGCGCACGTCGAGCGGCTACCGCAAGTTCAGCCACGCCGACGTCGAGCGCCTGCGCTACGTCCTGGCCTGCCAGCGCGACCAGTACCTCCCGCTCAAGGTGATCCGCGAGCACCTCGAGGCGATCGACCGCGGACTCGAGCCACCGACCGGTTCCGAAGGCCCCCGTGTCCCTCGCGCGCTCGTCTCGACCGACGGCATGCCGTCCTCTGAGTCCTTCCGGCCGCCGACGACCGACGTACGCCTCTCGCGCGGGGAGCTGCTGGAGTCCAGCGGACTCGACGACGCACTGCTCACCCAGGTCGAGTCCTACGGGCTGCTCACCAAGCGCGGCTCCCACTACGACGGTGAGTCCCTGGTCATCGCCAGGACGATCGCGGAGATGGCCGACTTCGGCATCGAGCCGCGACACCTGCGCACCTTCAAGGTCGCTGCCGACCGGGAGGTCGGCCTCGTCGAGCAGGTCGTCACCCCGCTCATGCGCCAGCGCGACCCCGAGGGCCAGCAGCGCGCCGACGACGCCATCCGTGAGCTGGCCGCTCTGTCGGTCCGGCTGCACTCGGCGCTGGTCAAGGCTGGTCTCGCCGCCGAGCTGCGCCGCTAGCGCCCCGCGCCGTCACCGCCGTCGGCTCGCGTCTCCGGCGCGGCTGACTAGGGTGGTGACATGCGCTTGATGGACGTCGTGGGTGTCCGCGTCGAGATGCCCTCGAACCAGCCGATCGTGCTCCTGCGCGAGGTCGACGGGGAGCGCTACCTCCCCATCTGGATCGGTGCGGTCGAGGCGACCGCCATCGCTTTCGCCCAGCAGGGTGTCGTCCCCGCCCGCCCGCTGACCCACGACCTGCTCCGCGACGTGGTCGGCGCGCTCGGCCGTTCGCTGACCGAGGTACGGATCACCGAGCTCACCGACGGGGTCTTCTTCGCGCTGCTCGTCTTCGACGGGGGGATCGAGGTGAGCGCCCGCCCGTCCGACGCGATCGCCCTGGCGCTGCGCTCCGGTACGCCGATCCACGCCGCGGAGGCCGTGCTCGCCGAGGCCTCCATCGCCGTCCCCGACGAGCAGGAGGACGAGGTCGAGAAGTTCCGCGAGTTCCTCGACCAGATCTCCCCGGACGACTTCGTCGGCGGAGCCGGCGGCCCGGAGGAGAGCTGACCCGGCACCAAGTCTTGACCTCTACGGGAGACTTGTGCTGGCCTGCGGATCGACGCGGCGTGTCGAGTGGCCCAGCGTTGACCCGACCCCCTCGGCCACCTAGCGTTCGGGATGAACGTCGACGGTGTAACTCTCGCGGTGTGCTTCCCTCATCCCGCGGCACTGGCGGTGGTAGCGGAGGTCTGCGATGAGCGACAACGAGCGCGAGCCGGTGGACCTTGCCCGGGGCGATGCCACCGAGGAAGCCGGTCGTCAGGGTCTGCTCTTCGGCGATGACGTCGCTTCCATGCCGACCGACCGGGGCTTCCGCGGTCAGGTCGCGTGCTCCGCCGCCGGCATCACCTACCGCCAGCTCGACTCCTGGGCCCGCACCGGGCTGGTCGAGCCCACGGTGCGCACGGCAGCCGGTTCGGGCAGCCAGCGCCTGTACGGCTTCCGCGACATCCTGGTCCTGAAGGTGATCAAGCGGCTCCTCGACACCGGGGTCTCGCTGCAGAACATCCGCACCGCGGTCGAGCACCTGCGCGACAGCGGCGTCGACGACCTCGCCCAGGTCACCTTGATGAGTGACGGCGCGAGCGTCTACGAGTGCCGCAGCCAGGACGAGGTCATCGACCTCGTGCAGGGCGGTCAGGGTGTCTTCGGCATCGCCGTCGGTCGGGTCTGGCGCGAGGTGGAGGGCAGCCTCGCCGAGCTCCCGAGCGAGCGCGCCGACGGCGTCATGGGTGACGAGCCCGCGTCCGGGGACGAGCTCGGCCTGCGACGCGCCGCGCGCACGGCCGGCTGAGCCGCGACCCGTCCGACCCCGGGGTAGGCTGCCGCTACGCCGACCACCCCGTGCGGGAGAGACCCGTCGCAGCCAGCGACGGGCGCCGAAGGAGCAACTCCCCGCCAACCTCTCAGGCATCCCGGACCGCGCGGGCAGGCGTCTCTGGAAAGCGGGACCCGTAGGGGTCCCCGCCGACGGTGCAAGCCGTGATCGCCCGCGGTGAAGCTCTCAGGCGCGCGGACTCGCGCGGAAACAGAGGGGGATCGAGCCCACGCGACCGCGTGGGCGGTGGTCCCTTGCGAGAGAGCCGTCGTGACCGAGATCTCCAGCACCTCACGCCCCCGCACGTCCCCGCTCGATGCCGGGACCCCGTTCGCCGAGCGTCACATCGGGCCCGATCCCGAGGCCGTCACCCGGATGCTCTCGGTGCTGGGCTACGACTCCCTCGACGCGCTGGCTGAGGCCGCCGTCCCGGCGGCCATCCGGTGGACCACCGGCCTCGACCTGCCTGCCGCCGGGACCGAGGCGGAGGTGGCCGCCGAGCTGCGCGCCCTCGCCGCACGCAACACCGTGGCCAGGTCGATGATCGGGCTGGGCTACCACGACACCCACACCCCTGCCGTGATCCGGCGCAACGTGCTCGAGAGCCCCGCCTGGTACACGGCGTACACGCCCTACCAGCCCGAGATCAGCCAGGGTCGGCTCGAGGCGCTGCTCGCCTTCCAGACGATGGTCTCCGACCTCACCGCGCTGCCCGTCGCCGGAGCCAGCCTGCTCGACGAGTCGACTGCCGCAGCCGAGGCGATGACGCTCGCCCGTCGCGCGGGGAAGGTGGCCTCGCACCGCTTCGTCGTCGACGCCGACACCCACCCGCAGACCCTCGCGGTGCTCGCGACCCGCGCCGAGCCGCTGGGGATCGAGCTCGCGGTCGTCGACGTCGAGACCGGACTCCCCGACGGCGAGTTCTTCGGCGTGCTGCTGTCCTACCCGGGGAGCACCGGTGAGATCCGCGACATCGCCCCGCACATCGTCGAGGCGCACGAGCGCGGAGCGATCGTCGCGGTCACGTCCGACCTGCTTGCGCTCACGTTGCTGACACCGCCGGGAGAGCTCGGTGCCGACGTCGTGGTGGGCTCGGCTCAGCGATTCGGCGTACCGCTGGGCTTCGGCGGGCCGCACGCCGGCTTCATGTCGGTGCGTGCCGGCCTCGAGCGTTCGATGCCCGGCCGCCTGGTTGGTGTGAGCGTCGACGCCGACGGCGCTCCCGCCTACCGGCTCGCGCTGCAGACGCGCGAGCAGCACATCCGTCGAGAGAAGGCGACGAGCAACATCTGTACGGCGCAGGTGCTGCTCGCGGTGACCTCCGCGCTCTACGCCGCCTGGCACGGGCCTGATGGTCTGCGCACCATTGCCGAGCGCACCCACCACTACGCCGTCACTCTTGTCAACGGCCTTGAGCGCCAAGGGATCTCCGTCCCCACAGCGTCGTTCTTCGACACCGTGACGGCGCGCGTCCCGGGGGCGTCGCAGGCCGTGGCCGACGCAGCGGAGAGCCGCGGGGTCAACGTACGGATCGTCGACGTCGACACGATCGGCCTCAGCGCCGATGAGACCACGACCCGCAACGACCTGCTCGCCGTGTGGGCCGCGGTGTCCGAGGTGCTCGGCGGCGCGCCGCTGGGCGAGGGCGACATCGACGCGCTTGCTGCAGACACGAGCCGGGGAATCCCGGCCGAGCTCATGCGTACGTCGGACTACCTCACGCACCCGACGTTCCACGACCACCGCAGCGAGACCGCCATGCTGCGCTACCTGCGCCGGCTCTCGGACCTCGACATCGCCCTCGACCGCGCGATGATCCCGCTCGGTTCCTGCACGATGAAGCTCAACGCCACCACCGAGATGGAGCCGATCACCCAGCCCGGCTGGGCCGGCATCCACCCGTTCGCCCCGTTGCACCAGGTCGAGGGCTACCTCGAGCTGATCCGGTCGCTCGAGGCCTACCTCGTCGAGATCACCGGCTACGACGCCGTCTCGCTGCAGCCCAACGCCGGCAGCCAGGGGGAGTTCTCCGGCTTGCTGGCGATCCGCGGCTACCACCGCTCGCGCGGCGAGGCTCGACGCGACGTGTGCCTCATCCTGAGCAGCGCCCACGGCACCAATGCGGCGAGCGCCGTCATGGCCGGCATGCGGGTGGTGGTCGTGGCGTGCACCGACGCAGGTGATGTCGACCTCGCCGACCTGCGCGCCAAGATCGCCGAGCACGGCGACCGGCTTGCCGCGCTGATGATCACCTATCCCTCCACGTTCGGGGTGTACGAGGAGACGGTCACCGAGATCTGCGCGCTGGTGCACGACGCCGGCGGTCAGGTCTACGTCGACGGTGCCAACCTCAACGCCCTGGTCGGTCTCGCGAAGCCGGGCAAGTTTGGCGCCGACGTCTCGCACCTCAACCTGCACAAGACGTTCTGCATCCCGCACGGCGGCGGAGGTCCGGGCGTCGGACCCGTCGCCGCACGCGCCCACCTCGCGCCGTACCTGCCCGGCCACCCGCTGCGGCCCGAGGCTGGCCCGCTCGGCCGCGGGCACGAGGATGGCGGCACCGGCCCGGTGAGCGGCGCGCCCTGGGGCAGCGCGGGGATCCTCCCCATCCCGTGGGCGTACATCCGGCTCATGGGCGGCGAGGGACTGACCCGTGCGACCGAGATCGCCGTGCTCTCGGCCAACTACGTCGCGGCGCGGCTGCGCGACCGGTATCCCGTGCTCTACACCGGTCGCGACGGCCTCGTCGCCCACGAGTGCATCGTCGACCTGCGCGAGATCACCAGGCTGACGGGCGTGACGGTCGACGACGTCGCCAAGCGGCTCGTCGACTATGGCTTCCACGCGCCGACGATGTCGTTCCCCGTGGCGGGCACGCTCATGATCGAGCCGACCGAGAGCGAGGACCTCGGCGAGCTCGACCGCTTCTGCGACGCGATGCTCGCGATCCGCGGCGAGATCGACGAGGTGTCGCAGGGCGTCTGGCCGGTCGAGGATTCGCCGCTGCGCGGAGCGCCTCACACCGCGGCGTCGCTGCTCGGTGACTGGGACAAGGCGTACTCGCGTGAGGTCGCCGCGTTCCCGGTGGCGAGCCTGCGCCAGCGCAAGTACTGGCCCCCGGTGCGGCGTGTCGACGGCGCGTACGGCGACCGCCACCTGGTCTGTTCATGTCCGAGCCCAGAGGCCTTCGCGGACTGACGCCTGGACGTGCCTTGCGAAACCGTCCCCTCGCTAAGCCGAGGCGTCGGACGGCACGGGCAATTCGCCGAGGTGGAGACGCACCACCCGCCGGCGCAGGGTCGGCGAGGCCACCACCTCGTATCCGGCGTCGAGGAAGACCTGCAGCAGCCCGACCGAGGCCTCGTCCCAGATCACGGTCTTCCCGTCCGCGGGCTCGGTCGGGTAACCCTCCAGGACCCGGGCGCCCACTCGTCCGCCGTAGTCGACGGTGGCGGCGGCAAGCTCGTACATCAGCCCTTGCCGCCGGAAGCCCTTACGCACGACGAAACAGGTGACCGACCAGACGCCGTCGAGTCCGGGGTCCATCCGCATCCACGGCTGCTTCCGGCTCCAGATCCTCGGGTAGTTCTCTCGGGGTTCGACCGCGACCCAGCCCGCCGGCTCGCCGTCGAGGTACCCGATCAACCCGGACGTGGGTCCGTCGGTGCCGCAACCGGTCTGCTCCACCTGCGCGGCGTCCCGCTGCTCCTGTGTGGTGTCGCGCCAGATCCAGCCTGCGGCCTTGAGCGCCTGGCACCGGCACTTGCGGGCGCCACCGGCCTCGAACACCGCTAGGACGTCGTCGGTCGCAGCCGCGTTGGCCGGTCGCCAGGTGAACTCGGGCACACCGCAGCCTAGCCCGCGAAGGTCAGGAGGACACCGACTGATCGCCGAGCGAGAGGACGGAAGTACTTGTCCTGCACGGGAACTTGAGGATGGTCGGATGACGCCGGAGCCTCCGGAGGTGGCACGTCGTCGACAGATCGCCTGAGGCATGACCCCTGTTGCCTCACGTCAAGATGCCCGCGTTACTGGTTTCGTTGCCTCATCTGGTTTTGCCCGCTTGGTGGGGGTCATTTTCCGTCGGCTGAGGTAGACGGCGTGGGTCTTGGCCTTCTTCTGGACCTGGCCGCGGCGGCGTGAAGCGCCCCAGGTTTGATGCCGTCTCCTTCTGAGTCCAGGAGGATGGTCCCGTGCCGAAGAAGATTGATCCGAAGGTGAAGGAGCGCTGTCTCCAGCAGATGCTGGAGCATGTCTCGGAGTATCCGAACCCGACCGCGGCCGCGGAGGTCATCGCCAAGCGCAACGGCGTGGGCGCGGAGACGGCGCGTCGGCTGTGGGTGCAGTCCCAGATCGACGGCGGCCAGCGCCGTGGCGCCAGCAGTGAGGAGCTCGCCGAGATCCGGGAGCTGAAGACCAAGGTCCGTCGCCTGGAGGAGGACAACGACATCCTTCGCCGGGCGTCGGTTTTCTTCGCGGGGGAGCTCGACCCCCGCAATCGTTGATCGTCGCGTTCATCGACGAGTGCCGCGAGGCTAGTCATGCGGTCGAGTCGATCTGCCGGGTCCTGCGCGAGCAGGGCTACCAGATCGCCGCACGGACCTACCGGGCGTGGCGCGAACCCGGGCAGCAGGTCGCTGCCCGGACCGTCAGCGACGCGCTGGTGATAGACCTCGTCCGGGACCTGGCCTGGACCGTCGATGTGGACGGTCTGCTGGCCGGGATCCGGCGCCTGACACCGGAGGGCCTGTATGGGCGTCGGAAGATGACCAGGTTGGTGCAACGCAACCTGTCCGAGATGTCCCCGGGTTCGGTGGACCGGGCGATGAAGACGCTGGGCCTCAACGGGATCCGGCGCTCCAAGGGTGTCCGGACGACGATCCCGGGCAAGGACGGGCGCCGCGCCGGCGACCTGCTCAACCGCGACTTCAGTGCCGCGGCCCCGAACCGGACCTGGGTCATGGACTTCACCTATGTCCGGACCTGGGCCGGGTTCGTCTACGTCTCGTTCGTCGTTGACGTGTTCGCCCAGAAGATCGTGGGCTGGCACGCCGCCACCAGCAAGGACGTCGAGCTGGTCATGACCCCGCTGCGGATGGCGACCTGGCAACGACGCCGCGACGGGCACCCTGTCGAGCGCGGCGAGCTGATCGGTCACGCCGATGCCGGCTCGCAATACACGTCGATCAAGTTCACCGACCACCTCGACCTCGAGGGCATCCGGCCCTCGATCGGGTCCGTCGCCGACGCGTAGGACAACGCCCTGATGGAGTGCGTAATCGGCCTATTCAAGACCGAGTGCATCCGCACCACAGTCTTCCACCACGGCCCCTACCGGCAGGTCGCCGACGTTGAGTGGGCAACCGCTGGTTGGGTCGACTGGTTCAACAACCGGCGCCTGCACAGTAGCCTCGATTACCTGACCCCCGAAGAGTTCGAGCAAGCCCACTACGCGGCCCTCAACCGAGAGCCGCAACCCGTATAGGAGCGGCAGAGAACCTCGGGCGCTTCA
>JANMMN010000271.1:0-11241 GCA_031373405.1 Actinomycetes bacterium | reverse complement strand
ACGCTTTCGAGGCCCGGGCGTTGCAGCACGAGCTCGACCACCTCGACGGCTTCGTGTTCCTCGACCGGGTGGCCGGTGCGCACGCGGTGTTCGCGCGCAAGACTTACCTCTAGGCCGTACGACGTAGGCCGAAGCCCCCGTGGCCCAATTGGCAGAGGCACGCTGCTTAAACCAGCGTCAGTGCAGGTTCGACCCCTGCCGGGGGCACGAACTGAAGCGACGATCCTAGGGTATGCGAACTGTTCCTCTCGTGGCTTGGCGTGTCCTCTCCCGGGCACGCTGGCCGGCGTGATTGGCTCGGAGCCTGTTCAGGCAACACGGGGGAGTGGCAGGGTCATGGGCTGGTTGGGGCGTGTCGCGTCCGGGTCGTCGGTCGCGCTGGTGGTGGGGCTTCTTCCTGTGCTGGCGCCGGGGATGGTTGCGCTCCCGTTGGCGGTCGCGGTCGTCCCGCCGTCGTCGGTGGTGTTGGTGTCCACGGCTGATTCTTTCGCCGCTGGGGCGTCGGTGTCGTTGACGGCGACTGCGTCGTCGGACGTGGCTGGCTCGGGTCACTACGGCGACGGCAGCCCCACCATCACTCGTACCTACGACAAGGACGGCCGCGTCGCGACCCTCACCGACGCCGCCGGCACCCGGGCCTACGCGTACTCCACCGCCGGACGCTTGGCCTCGATCGCCCGGACCGGCACCGGCCCCGGCACGTGGTCCTTCACCTACAACGCCGACGGCAGCCTCGCCACGCAGGCCCGGCCCGGGACCGGCCAGACCGAGACCTACAGCTACGACCTCGCCGGGCACCGCACCACCGCGGCCACCCCCGACGGCACGCTCACCTTCGGCTACGACGCCGACTCCAACCTCACCACCACGACCGGTCCCACCGGCACCGAGACCCGCACTCTCGACCCCTCCGGGCGCCTCACCGGCCTCGACTACACCAACCCGCTCGGCGCCACCCTTCTCTCCCAGACCGTCACCCGGGCCCCCGACGGCTCACCGACCCAGATCACGAGCACCCGCGGCACGGCAACAGCGACCACCGCGTACCGCTACGACGGCACCGGGCGCCTCCAAGGCATCTGCGACAGCCCACTCGCCGACTGCGACACCCCCGATGACGCCACCGCGTGGTGGTCCTACGACGTCGACGGCAACCGACTCACCGAGAAGCAGGGCACCGGGACCGGCATCACCACCACCTGGGCCTACAACGACGCCGACCAGCCCACCACCCGGACCCCCGCAACTGGCCCCGCCACCACCTACACCGTCGACCCGGACGGCAACGTCCTCAGCGACGGCACCACCACCGCGACCTACAACCTCGACAACCGGCGCACCACCGCGGCCTACGGCGGCACCACCCACACCTACACCCTCGATGCGGCCGGTCACCGTGTTGCCGACGCCACCGGCGCCAGCACCACAAGGTACGAGTGGAACCCCCGCAGCGCCCTGCCCCAGCTGGCCACAGTCACCGGCAGCACCCCCCAGGAGTACCGGTACACCCCCGACGGGCGGGCCGCGCTCCTCGCCGAGCCCGGAACCGTCGTCGGGCTCGCCCACGATGCTCTCGGCTCGGTCACCGACACCATCACCATGGGTGGGACCCTCGGACGGTCCTTCGGGTACACCCCGTTCGGCGCAACGACCACTACTGTCGGGGCTCCCACCACACCCACCGGACCCACACCCGTCCTGGGCTACCAGGGCATGCCCGGCATCGGCTCCGACGCCACCTGGTACACCCCAGCCCGCACCTACAGCACCACCGACGGCGCATTCACCGGCAGCGACCCCACGTTCATGTCCTCCGGACCCGCCTGGAACGCCCCCGCCGTCTTCGCCAACAACAACCCGTTGCGTTACTCCGACCCCACCGGCATGGACGCCATCGACAACATCGGCCAAGCCCTGATGGGCGGCGTCGACGCCATCTTCACCAATCCCTTCACCGGCGAATCCGCCACCGCTTGGTTCCGCGAGAACAACCCCTGGTTCGACACCGCCGGCGCCGCGGACTATTGCTCCGACTGGTACAGCGGCGGCCACACCGTCGCGACCATCGGCTCCGTGGCCCTCGGCGGCGCCGGTCTGGTCAAGGGCGCCCTGGCCGCGCCCCGGCTCCTCGCCGGCGCACGCGCCGGCGCCGGCGCGATCGCCCAGCCAGCACGCCGCCTCCTCGCCAAGATCGACTGGCAAGACCTCCGAACCGCCCTTCGGTCAGACACCGGCAGCGTCAACTTCTCCGCGAACGCCCGAGGGCGTGCTGCCGCAAAGTCCGTTGATGAGGGCGTCGACCTCTTTCGTCACGTCAGTCCCGGCGAACTCGCCGACATCGGTGAGTACGGCTTCCGGGCTGGCCCGAACTCGCTTGGCGGAAAGTGGTTCGCCGAGTCCGGCGAAAACGCCTCGCAATGGGGCCGTGTTTTGAACAACGGCGAGGGGTCGGTGGTCAAGGTCCGAGTCCCGGACTCCTTCGCCAACCAACTCATGCGCCTGGAGAAACTCGACGGAATCGGGCCCGCGCGATACGCCGAACCACACCAGCTCGACATGCTGGACCGATTCGGTTGGGAGTTGCCATGACCACCTGGACCGGCACAGTCCGATTCCGTTCCGCCGCTGACGGCGGGCGACAATCAGGCCCTCCACCTGGACCGACCTATATGGCCACGGCGGTTCCCGCCCTCGGTGGTGATGCCGAGGTACTTCCTGGCTGGCCCGCGACGGGGCCTCAGTTCAGCGTCGTGCTGGAGTTACTGGGAACTCCAGCCGAGGACGGATGGACCGAGGTCTCCATCCGGGAGCTCGTCGAGGGGGCAGCCGGCTCTGAGGCGCTTTGCGCCGGAGCTGAACTCGTCGTGCTCGAAGGACCACGGGAGGTCGCCCGCGTGCTGATCGAACCCGACGGGATGAGCACCGCATGATCCGCCGAATCGTCCACCTTTGCGTGGTCGTCATTGGGTTGCTGACCGCAATCTTCGGTCATTCTGCAGTCGAGATGCAGACTCCCGACGAGCACCCCGTCGCCATCCACGCCTACGACGTGACGCATACCGAGAGTGCACGTGGCTACGCCACCTCCGAGCGCGCGCCACGGACGACCGATGGGTCGTCGCAAGTTTCTGCAGGTCAGTTGGCCGTCGGCCCTCGGTCGCACGGCCCTTCGGCGCGCCCCGACAGCCCCACGATCTACGCCCACACCAGCTACGACCCCCCCGAACTGTTCGACAGCAACAGCGGGAATGTGCCGGTCGCCGTCGCAGGCGCCGCGACTACGACCCGGCGCGACCTTCGGGCGACTGGCGGGGCGCTTTTGTCGCGCGGATGGGCGGTGTTGCCGCAGAAGCAGGAGCCGGCGGAGCGGCCAAGGCTGAGACCTTCCTCTACCAAAAGCTCAGCTCCGAGGGCGAACACCTGAAGTACGGCATCACGAAGAATCCAGGGACTCGCTACACGTCGGCCGAAATGAACGGCGGGAAGCTCAACATCCTTGCCTCCGGCGCCAAGGCCGACATGCTGGCTCTGGAGCGAGGGCTACATGAGTGGCTGCCGATCGGCCCTGAAGAAGGGCAGGCGTTCTACATCCTCAAGCAGATCGCCAATGGCCTTCGACCGCCTCCGTACTAGCAGGGAGACCTTCCATGTCGCACATCTTGGTCTTGCAGTGGCCAGGTTCATCCGAAGCGCAATTCGACGAGTTGATCGAGATGGAGGATGAACTTGAGCAGGCGCTCGCAGACAGCGCCAGCGTGGATGGCCATGACTTCGGCTCGGGCGAGATGAACATCTTCATCGAGACCGATCAACCAACGCGAACCTTCGCGGCCGCCCAAGAAGTTCTAAGCCATCGGTCAAGTTGGGCTGACGTTCGAGCGGCGTACCGCGAGGCAACTGGGGACAAGTACACGGTGCTTTGGCCGGCCGGTTTGACGGACTTCAGGATCAAGTAGCCAGTGACTGCGATGCCCCGCCGCGCTCTGCGCTTCCTCCTCGTGATCCTCGCGATGTGGGTGGGCGTGGCGGGGACTGCCTCGGCCCACGCCTTGCACGCTGAACTAGGTGCTGGTCGCGCCGATACGGCTACGACCGTGGCTAGGGACGTGTACGACGTCGACCTCCAACATGCTCGGACGTCGCGAGCGCCCGCGACCAACCTGGCTGCAGGCAGTGCCGACGGAGAACGAGAACGGACCCGACTCAACCGGGATGGCGACCTTCCGGTCGCTTCTCGCTCTGCCGCAGAATCTGAAAGCGGGCTCGTCAACCTCGCCAGTGAGGCGAGGACCTCGCACATCCTCGACGGCGAAGTCCGCCCGAATGGCAGCTTCGGCGGGGGCCACCGAGCCGGCACAGGGTTCCCGAAGAAGAGCGAATTTCCAGCGAGCTGGTCAGACGACCAGATCATGCACAACATCTCGGACGTCGCTACCGATCCGGCGTCGGTGTTCAGGCCCGGTCGTGGTGGCGATGTCTTTGGAACAGGAACACGCGGTGGGATCGACATCGAGGTATTGCTGCGCAATGACGAGATCTGGACGGGCTACCCCACCAACGTCCCGAGGAATCCATGAACGCGACCGAGGATTACCTCGGCCGGGTACACGCCCTGCTCTGGGCGGCCGCGGATTTCCTGAGCGCGGGTGAGAGAAGCGAGGTGCAGCACCTGATCGATAGTGGAGAGCCAGCCGAGGGGTTGCGCTCCTTGGCCTGGATCATCGTTGACGGCGGCTTGCGCGTCCCCGCGAGCGTGATCGCGTCCATCCGGGAGTTGTCCGAGGGGTTTGTAGCGGCGACCGACCTGCCGCCGAACCTCGATGATCACGGATTGCCGGAGCAGTGAGTCCCGGGAACGCCTCTCGGGCGCTGCGTGAGCCGCCTGTTCGGGCCGCCCGCGGGCGGCTGGCCGCCCTCGTCGGCCTCGCCCTCCTCCTGGCCGCAATGGTCGTCGGGGCGGTCCCGGCTGCAGCCCAGAACGGCGTCGGGGCCTCAACCCCCGTCATGATCAACACCGTCGGGGTCTCGGCGGACATCGGTGCAGGTCAGCGACTGGGGAAGACCGTTCCGCGGCCCCTGATCGTGGTGGCTACCGGTGTTGCCGCAGAAGACTGAAGCGCCCCAGGTTTGATGCCGTCACCTTCTGAGTCAGGAGGATGGCCTCGTGCCGAAAAGATCATCTGACGGTGAAGGAGCGCTACTTCCAACAACTGCTGGAGCATGTCGTGCGACGGCTCGCACCAGACGGCCTGGCGGCAGCCGCGCGGGGCGCGACCGTAGAAGGTGGGCTCGCGGTCGACCGGGCCGGGCCCGACTTTCGCGCGACGCCGCCGCCGGCCGCTTGGGGGAGGGAACGAGGCGGTCCCGTCGATAGCCATCGACGGGACCGCCTTGCCACGGGCCAGTTGTACTAACGAGCACGCATCTCAGCGGTTGAGGATCGAGAGCAGGCGCAGCAGCTCGAGGTAGAGCCACACGAGCGACGAGCACAGCGCCATGCCGAGCGACCACTGCCACTCGCGCGGGGCGCCCGAGGCGATGGCCCGGTCGGCGTTGCCGATGTCGTTGAGCAGCGACCAGCACGCCAGGGCGACGCCGAAGGCACACAGCACGAGCCCGAGGCCGCCCACGCCGTAGAAGCCCCAGCCGCCGCCGACGCCGAACATGACGGCGACGACGTTGGCGAGCCCGATGAAGAAGTAGCCGATCATCAGGCCGAGGAAGAGCTTGGAGGACTGCGAGGCCTTGCGGCCGAACGGCGTCGCGTAGACCGCGAGCACGCCGACCGCGCCGGCGAGCGTGCCGATGATCGCCTGGGTGATCAGCGCGACGTTGCCGCCCTGGCCCACGGCCATGTGCGAGAAGGCACCCATCATGAGACCGAGCAGGGCGCTGTAGCCCAGCGCAAGGCCGGCGCTGACCGGCGAACGGCGCGCGACGTAGATCCCCGCGCCCATGAGCACGACGATGAGCCCGAGGTAGAGCACGAAGCTGCCGCTCAGGAACATCCAGCCGGGCACGGCCGCGATCACCGCGACGGCCAGGCACGCCATCGTCGAGACGATCACGTCGGGCAGCTGGACGGTCTCGGACGCGGTGGTGGTCGGGCTGATCGTGGTCGGGCTGGTCGTGGTCGTGTCGGGCGCCTCCTGGAGCGCCTTCTCGACCTCGGCAAGCATCTGGTTGGCCACTGCAACTCCATCTGTCCGGGGAAGGGCGAGACGCGGGATCCGTGCTCCAGCGTCCCTGTGATCCTAACCCGACGACCGCCGGGGCGAACGTCGACGAGGCCCCCGCGCCCTGACGGGTGCGGGGGCCTCGACGACCTGGAGGGGTGGGTGGTGCGGGTGATTCAGCCGAGCTTGCGGTGCGCGCGAGCCATGTCGGACTCGTGCACGATAGCGGTGGCGAAGCCGTGCGAGAGGCCGTGCTCGTCACGCAGCCAGGTGACCTTCTCGTCGAACCGGGAGAACGCGGGGCCGTCCTCGAGGGCGCGCATCCAGTCCTTGAGGTCGCGGCCGGTGGCTCCGGGGAGGCGCTCGACGAGCTGCTGGTGGGTCTGCTCGGAGTGACGGATCATTCGACGTCTCCTCGGGATCTGGTCCAGTGCGTCCGGGCCCCACGTTAGTCCCGCGACGCGGGGGTAGGGCAGGCCTTCCGGGTGTTTTGTTCCACGATCTCTAGGCTTCGCCCCGTGGACGTCGAGCGCAGCCCCGAGGAGCGCTTCGCGCTCGACCTCGGTCGCAGTGTCGACCGGCTCCGCTCGATGGGGCTGGCCCGCCTGGCGGCCTCGTTCGAGCCGGAGCCGACCAGGGCCGATGCCGCCCGCGGAGCTGCCCAGTCGCTCGCCGACCTCGCCGCGGACCTGGCCGGGGACCCACGCCGCGAGGTGCCTCGACTCGCCGACGGAGCGGTCGGTGACCAGCTCGCCGTGTGCGGCCGCGACCTCCTCGACGCCGCGGCCGGCCATGGTGAGCAGCCAGAAACCCGTGCGGCGCTTGCGGATGCGACCGCGATGGTGCTCGAGCTGCGGCGCCGAGTCTGAGCTCAGGCCGGCGGGAGCGCCGGCATCCCACCGGGACGCACGATGCCGATGGCGGCCAGCACCTCGGGCAGCAGGGCGTGAGCGCACAAGGCGTAGCCGTCGGTCGAGGGGTGGAACCGGTCGGTCGAGAAGTAGCGGTCGGGGTCGCTGTCGATGATGTCGGCGAGCAGCTCCCCGAGCATCACGGGGCGCCCATCGGCCGCGAGGACCCCGATCTTCTGGGCGGCGGCGAGCTCGCGCGACATCCGTCGGGCGTACTGCCGCAGCGGTACGGCGAGCGGCTTCACGGTGCCGAGGTCCGGGCAGGTGCCGACGACGACCTCCGTGCCGGCCTCGCGCAACCGGCGTACGGCGTCGACCAGCAGTCGGACCGACTCCTGGGGGCGCACCCGGTGGGTGACGTCGTTGGCGCCGACCATGATCATCGCGACGGTGGGTCGCACCGCAAGCACCCGGTCGACCTGCGCGTCGAGATCGAGGCTCCGTGCCCCGACGTCGGCCGCATTGGTGAGCAGCACGGGTCGACCCGAGGCAGCCGCGAGCTCGCGGGCCAGCACCGCACCGGGGGTGTCCTGCGGGTCGGTCGCGCCGAGCCCGGCCGCACCGGAGTCACCGAGCACGGCAAGACGCAGCGAGGTGCCGCGCGCGACGTCGCCCGGCGGCAGGTAGCGGCCGTCGGCGTACGGCGCGGACATGGTGCGGGGGCCGATGGCCCGCCTGGCGAGCGCCGCCTGCACGATGATGACGCCGATCGCGGCACCGGCGATGGCCGTGCCGACGCCGAGCAGCCCGCCGCCACCTTTCGCGGCCGCGACCGCGATACGCCGGACCCGCTCGTCGCGGATCGGCAGGGACGGCACCGGGTTCATGGCCCCATCGTGACCCATCCACGCGCCCGATGCTGCCCTGCCGCGCTCGGGACGTGGCGTTCCTCGCACCCTCAGCCGGGAGGGCGGGCCGCCAGGAAGGCACGGATCGCGTCGCGGCCGGCCCGCCGGATCTCGGGCCCGTGCGTGAAGCCGACCGCGTCGTAGTCGAGCGTGCCGAGCCGTTCGGCGCTGCGGTCGTTGAGGGCGAGGTCGTGGCAGTAGAGGCCGATGCCGATGCGGACCCGCCCTTTGTAGAAGTGCACGGCGTCGCCGGTGATCAGGGTGCCGGACGGCTCGTGCAGCCACGAGGTGTGACCGGGTGTGTGTCCAGGCGTGTGGAACGCCCGCAGCCCGCCGTCGATCGCCTCCGCGTCGGTGACCGTTCGGGTCACCATGACCTTCGGGTAGTGGCCGATGAGCTCCCAGATCCATGCGCCGCGGGTCTGCGGGCCGATGGGTGGCACCCGCCCCCTCTCGAGGTAGGCCCGGTCGGCCTCGTGCGCGACGAGGGGTGCTCCGCTGCAGCGCACCACATAGGCGAGACCGCCGGCGTGGTCGTTGTGCGCGTGCGTCGCGACGACCTGGGTGACCTCGCTGACATCGCTGCCGAGGTGGGTGAGGCCGCGGCGTACGCGGTGACGGGTGTACGGGAGCCCGGCGTCGAGCAGCGTGACCTGGCCGTCGTCGGCGACGAACGCGAAGGCGTTGATCGCGTCGTCGGTCATGACTGGGATCCGCCAGACCCCCGGGGCGATCTCGTACGCCGGCTCTCTCCCCATGGCGCGACGCTATCGGTGACCGGGCGGCATCGGCGCTCTCATGTCGTGGCGGTGTCGCGGGCGGTTAGGGTCGCGTTCATGCAGTTCTACGACAACGTGGTCGAGCTCATCGGCAACACGCCCCTCGTCCGGCTCCACGCGGTGACGGCCCACCTGGGACCTGATGCGCCCACGGTGCTCGCGAAGGTCGAGTACCTCAACCCGGGTGGCTCGGTGAAGGACCGCATCGCCACGCGGATGATCGAGGCCGCGGAGGCCTCCGGTGCGCTCCGCCCGGGTGGCACGATCGTCGAGCCGACGAGCGGCAACACGGGTGTGGGTCTCGCGCTCGTGGCGCAGCAGCGGGGCTACGCGTGCGTCTTCGTGTGCCCCGACAAGGTGAGTGCCGACAAGCAGAACGTGCTGCGGGCGTACGGCGCGGAGGTGGTGGTGTGTCCCACCGCCGTCGACCCCGAGGACCCGCGGTCCTACTACTCGGTCAGCGACCGGCTCGTGCGCGAGATCGACGGTGCGTGGAAGCCCGACCAGTACTCCAACCCGAACAACCCGCGCTCGCACTACGAGACCACCGGGCCCGAGCTCTGGGCGCAGACCGAGGGTCGCATCACGCACTTCATGGCTGGAGTGGGCACGGGCGGCACGATCAGCGGCACCGGTCGCTACCTCAAGGAGGTCAGCGGCGGCGCCGTGCGGGTGATCGGTGCGGACCCGGTCGGCTCGGTCTACTCCGGCGGCACCGGACGGCCCTACCTCGTCGAGGGCGTGGGCGAGGACTTCTGGCCGGAGTGCTACGACCGCGACGTCATCGACGAGATCGTCGCCGTCTCCGACCGGGACTCCTTCCTCGTGACGCGTCGCCTGGCGCGAGAGGAGGGACTGCTCGTCGGTGGGTCGTGCGGGATGGCCGTGCAGGCGGCGATCGAGGTTGCGGCCCGCGCGACGGAGGACGACGTCATCGTCGTGCTGCTCCCCGACGGCGGGCGCGGCTACCTCTCCAAGGTCTTCAACGACGAGTGGATGGCCGACTACGGCTTCCTGCAGACAGCGACCGACCGCACGGTCGGCGACGTGCTGCGCTCGAAGTCCGGTGCGCTGCCCGAGTTCGTGCACACGCACCCGCAGGAGACCGTGCGTGAGGCGATCGACATCCTGCGCCAGTACGGCGTCTCGCAGATGCCGGTGGTCAAGGCGGAGCCCCCGGTGAAGACCGCGGAGGTCGTCGGCTCGGTCGTCGAGCGCGACCTGCTCGACGCGCTGTTCGCCGGCCGCGCCGAGCTCTTCGACCCGGTCGAGAAGCACATGAGCCCGGGGCTGCCGATGATCGGTGCGGGTGAGCCGGTCGCGGCGGCGGTCGCAGCTCTGGAGTCTGCTGACGCCGCCATCGTCGTCGACGACGGACTGCCGGCCGGTGTCGTGACCCGTCAGGACCTGCTCGGCTACCTCACCCACTGACCACGGCGTACGCCGATAGCCCAGCATCCGCCCCGCAGGAGGGCGACACTGCGGACATGGCCAGCAACAGCAACAACTCTGCCGCCGCCGGTGCCGGCTCCGTCTACGGGCTCGGATTCATCGGCGCTGTCGTCTACTTCTGGCAGACCTCCGACGGCTTCCTCGACCACGTCGTCGGACTGGGGCAGGCTCTCGTGTGGCCGGCGTTCCTTGTCTACGACGTGCTGCGTGCGGTCGGCACGGGCTGACACGCTCCCGCGTTCCTCGCTCGCGGAGGGCCGCGCCGCCACACTGGGCGAGTGACCCATGCGACGACTGACGCACTCAGCGTGCAGGAGCTGCTCTACCCCGACGTCGCGTGCTTCGGCTGCGGCCACGGCAACGCGAAGGGTCTACGGCTCCGCAGCTACGCCGCGGACGACGGCGTGGTCGCGTCGTTCACGCCCTGGCCCGAGCACGACAACGGCCTCGGCTACCTCAACGGCGGGATCATCGCGACCGTGCTCGACTGCCACAGTGCGGCTGCGGTGCTCCTCGAGGCGGACCGTCGCGGCTGGGCACCCGAGGGAACGCCGCTGTCCTACGTCACCGCCGGCCTCGACGTCCGCTACCTGCGACCGGCTCCGCTCGACGCGACGGTCGAGCTGCGCGGGTCGGTGACAGAGGCGTCGGAGTCGGAGATGACCGCAGTCGTCGAGCTCTGGTACGACGACAAGGTGCGCGCCACCTCGACGGCGCTGTGGAAGCGCTGGCGCCTGCGGCACTGAGCGTCGCGACCAACTCCCGCTGCGAGGGTGAGCGCGGGCTCTGCCCCGCGCTGGCACGAGCAGCCGGGAGGCGCAGCTGCTTGATATGAGCGCGCCCGCCTTGTGCTGCTGCAGATCGACCCGACCATCGTCATCGCGTTGAGTTGTCAGTGGGTGCCGGTGCCGGGGTGGCGTGAGGCAGTGACAGCTGGGTTGTCAGTGGGTGCCGGGTCCGGGGGAGAGCGAGGCACTGACAACTGGGGTTGTCAGTGGGTGCCGGTGCCGGTGCCGGGGTGGCGTGAGGCAGTGCCAACTGGGTTGTCAGTGGGTGCCGGGTCCGGGGGAGAGCG
>JANMMN010000262.1:0-1726 GCA_031373405.1 Actinomycetes bacterium | reverse complement strand
CGCTCGATCGGTCGCGGCGGGCAGCTGCCCTGCACCGCGCACAGCCACAGCGAGAGCTCTTCGAGCCGGCCGAGCGCACCTGTCGGCTTCGTCAGCCGCGACTGCCGCTCGGCACCCGCGGCACGCGCCTCGGCGTCGGGCAACGTGATGCGCTCGACGAGCTCGGTGAGATCCAACGTCACAGTGCGACCACTCTTCCGGCAACGACAAGGTGGACCGCGTCGCACTCAGCGGCGACCCGGGAGTTCAGGATGCCCAGCAGGTCACGGTAGAGCCGGCCGGAGGCGTGCTCCGGCACGACCCCGCTGCCGACCTCGTTGCTCACCAGGACGACCTGTGCGCTGGATGCGCGCACGGCAGCGACGAGGGCGTCGACCTCGGTGTGCACCAGGGCGAGGGACTCGGCGTACGCCGGGGTGCCCGGCTCGGACTCCCACACCCGCATCCGGTCGAGCTGTCCGGCGAGCCACAGCGAGAGGCAGTCGACGAGCACAGCCACGTCCGGGTCCGCAGCTCGCAGCAGCCCGGCGACGTCGAGGGACTCCGACGTCGTCCAGTGCTGCGGGCGACGGGCGCGGTGCAGTGACACCCGAGCGGCCCACTCCCGGTCCGCCGACCCCGTCGAGGTCGCGACGTAGTGGACGCGGGGCTCCGAGGCGAGCATCCGCTCGGCCTCGGTCGACTTGCCCGACCGTGCTCCACCGAGGACGAGGGTGCGCTGCGGCGACACCGGCCCGGGAGGAGCGGGCGACCCGGTGCGGATGACCTCGCCGTCGTACCCGGCTCGGGCGCCCCTCGA
Organism: Actinomycetes bacterium; assembly: GCA_031373405.1. Classification (GTDB taxonomy): domain Bacteria; phylum Actinomycetota; class Actinomycetes; order S36-B12; family CAIYMF01; genus Longivirga. The sequence goes on along the minus strand of JANMMN010000262.1, from coordinate 927 downwards.
GGCGAACACCCGGTCGAGCTCGTCGCCCGGCGGGTTGTGGTGACCGAGGTGGATCGCGACCACCTGGGTCGAGTCGCCGATCGCACCGACCTGGCGGAGCCGGGCGAGCTCGCGCGGGAAGGTGGTCAGGTCGAGGTGCCCGGTGCCGTGGTCGGAGCGGCGCCCGAACGTCTCCTCGACCAGCACCACGTCGTACGCCGCCCCGCTCACGGCCGCCACGGTCGACGCCGGCAGCGGGCCGGTGTCGGTCGCGTAGAGCAGCCGCGAGCCGTCCGGCGCGGTCAGGTCGTAGAGCACGGCGTCGCGGGCGAGGTCGTCCGCAGGATCGGTCGTCGTCGCGGCATCGTGCGACGCCGGCAGGGCACGGACGAGATAGCCGTCGGCCTCGACCACGTCACCGGCGGAGAGCGGTTCGAGCGACACGTCGTCGTGCGGGCCGACCCAGTGCCGGCAGGCGTCGATCGCCGAGACCGGGCCGAACACCCGCAGCCGCCCGTCGGGTCGCGCCCACGACCGGGCGAGCAGCGCAGCGGGAGCGAGGTGGTCGGGGTGCGCGTGGGTGAGGAGCAGCGTGCGCACCTCCGCGAGTCCGACGCCCGCGCGGTCGGCCTGACGTGGAGCGTCCGGACCGCAGTCGAGGAGCAGCCGTCCGTCGACCAGCGCCGACGTCGTGCCGCGCAGGGTGCCGGTCGAGCGTGCCCACCGGCACGAGGCACACCGGCACCAGGCGTTGGGCCAGCCGTCGGCCGCCCCGGTCCCGAGGAGCAGGACCTCCATCAGCTCGCCTTGTCGGTGAACACGACAGGGACGTCGAAGGCCGCGCGTCGTGACGCCCGCCGCAGCGCGACGAGCACGGGACGGCCGGCCACGAGCACGAGCGCCACCGTGAGGGCTGCGCGCGGGAGGTCGAAGCCGAGCGAGGTCGTG
>JANMMN010000255.1:0-5922 GCA_031373405.1 Actinomycetes bacterium | reverse complement strand
CGCGTCGCCACCTGCTCGACGGCCTCGGCAACGCGCTGGCGTCGGCCCGAGTCGGAGCCGTCGACCCTGCGGTGCAGGTGGCGACCGGGCTCGGGGGCCCGTCCGAGGCGACGGTGCTCGCGAGCGGTGCGCGGGTGAGCGCGCCCGCTGCTGCCTTCGCCAACGGGGCGCTCGTGCACGGCCTCGACTTCGACGACACCCATGCCGGGGGTCTCGTGCACGCGACCGCGGTCGTCCTGCCCGTGGCGCTCGCCGTCGGGGAGCAGGTCGGTGCTGGGGGCGAGGACCTTCTCGCCGCTGCCGTCGTCGGCTACGAGACGGTGTGCCGGGTCGCCGCGGCCAGCCCGCACGGCTTTCACGCCCGAGGCCTGCACGCCACCCAGGTGGCCGGCACGTTCGCGGCAGCCGCGGTCGCCGCGCGGCTGCTCGGCCTCGACGCCGCGACGACGGCCAATGCGCTCGGGATCGCCGGGTCGTCCTCGGGTGGGCTGCTCGAGTTCCTCTCGACGGGAGCCTCGACCAAGCAGCTGCATCCCGGATCGGCTGCGCTCAACGGGATCCTGGCTGCGCGGCTCGCCGCTGCGGGCGCCACCGGGCCGGCCACGGTCTTCGAAGGCCCCTACGGCATCTACGCGGCCCTCTCCGCCCGACCCGCCGATCCGGAGTCCGTGGTCGAGGGTCTCGGGACGCGCTGGGAGACCGTGCGCATCACCATCAAGCCCTACCCCTCCTGCCAGCTGATGCACGTGACGCTCGACGCGATGAGCGGGCTCCTGCCGTTGGACGCCGGGGCCATCGACGAGATCGTCGCAGCCGTCCACCCGGATTCCGCGTCGATCGTGTGCGAGCCCGCCGCGGTGAAGGCCGAGCCGCGGACGTCCTACGACGCCAAGTTCTCGCTGCCGTGGTCGGTCGCGGCGCTCGTCGTCGACGGGGCGATCGGTGTCTCGACCTACGAGCTCGACTCGATCACGCGACCCGATGTGGTGGCGTTGTCCCGCCGGGTGCGCACCGTCATGGTGGCGACCGACGGGGTTGCGGCCGACGCACCCGGGCACGTCGTCGTGCGACTCCTCGACGGTCGCACGATCGAGGGCCAGGTCGAGCGCAGCGCAGGAGGACCCGACTCGCCGCTCAGCGACGAGGACCTGATCGCCAAGTTCCTCGGCAACACCGGCGACCTCGTCGGTGCAGCAGCGAGCGACCTCGCCTCCGCCGTCCTCTCGCTCGGGTCCGACCCCGACGTCACCGCCGCGTCGCTGACGCGGTCCGCCACAAGGAGTGCCGCATGACCGCGCCGTTCAAGGCGATCGAGCCCGCCGAGTTCCCGTGGTACGACTACCACGGCTACACCTTCTCCCTCGGGATCGAGCTCGACGGCCACGCCATCAGCTCCGGCCACTCAGGCTCGGCGTTCGACCCGGCGAAGGGCAAGCCGGACGTCGTCGGCGGCATGGCGGAGCAGGCGCAGACGGCATACGCCAAGCAGGCCGCCATCCTCGCCGCTGTGGGCCTCTCGCTGGCCGATGTGACCCGCGTCGTGGAGAACGTCACGATCACGGGTCTCGAGCGCTATGCCGAGGCACAAGCCGTGCGCGAGCTGGTCTTCGGCCCCCATCAGCCCACGGTCGTGACTGTGATCGTCGACCGGCTCGTGCGGACCAAGGCCCTGATCGAGGTTGAGGTGCACGCCTCACCGGGCGGCGGCGAGGCACTCGTCATCGGCTCCGACGGCTCGTGGCGTCGTGAGACTGTGCGCCGCGGCCACGACGGTGCGGTCTATCTGCCGACGCTCCTGCCGATCGACTCCGACGGCGAGATCGTGGCGCCGGGTGACATCGTCGGCCAGTACTTCTACTGCCTCGAGCGTGCCGGTGAGCTGCTCGAGAAGGCGGGCCTGTCGCTCGCGCACCTTGTCGCCACGACCGACTACTCCACGCCGGAGACGCGAGATCGCTATCCCAAGACCGGTCGCGCGCGCCGCGACCTGCTCGGGCCGGTCTACCCCGGTGCCGCCGGGATCCTGATGAGCCGCCTGCACGCGCCGGGTGTGCTGGTCGCGGTCGACGCGATCGCCTCGACCTATCTCCCGCAGGCGGTCAACCCCGGTTGGGCGCGCTACGACACGCTCACCTACCTCCCGGGGCTCCGGGCGGGCAACACGCTCTACATGAGCGGGTTCGCCTCCCTCGACATGGAGACACAGGCATCGACGCACGTGGGCGACCTGCGCAAGCAGGCCGAGGCGACGTACGGCGCCATCGCCGAGACCCTCGCCGCGGTCGGCGCGACCCCGGCCGACCTGCTGAGCACCGTCGAGTACGTCACCCCTGCGGGGCTCGCCGACTACCGCGTCGTCGCCGACGTGCGGCGGGAGATCCTCTCGGCGCCGTACCCCGCGTCGACCGGTGTCGTCTGCGGTGGCCTGCTGCGCGACGAGTTCCTGCTCGAGGTCGTCCCTACGGCCGTGATCCCGTCGGCGGCCTCGGATGAGTGATCGGGTGCTGCTCACCGACGAGCTCAGGTCGCGGATCGGCGAGACGGTGTCGTACACCGCGCCGGAACCGTTGGGACGCGCGGCCATCCGCTACTTCGCGCTGGCGATCGGCGACGACAACCCGTTGTGGACCGATCGCTCGTTCGCGCGCGACCACGGTTACGACGACGTCGTCGCGCCACCGACGCTGCTCGCCGAGACCAACCAGTACATGACCGGTCGCCGCGACGCCGATGGCTACCTCGGACACTCGTGGCACCTCACCGTGCCCGACACCCGGCTGGTGCGCGGCGGCAACAGCTACGAGTTCGAGAAGGCCGCCGGCCCGGACACCGTGGTCACCGCCACCTGGCGGATCTCCGAGATCACCGAGCGGCGGACGTCGGGCGGGCTCGCGATGCTGGTGGTCACGAGCCAGGCGTCGTACTCCGACCAGCACGGCGACCTGCTGCTCACCAACACCGAGACGCTCATCCTCACCGAGCTGCCCAGCGCGGGAGCCACGTCATGAGCACCGATCCCCGGGACATCGTCGTCGGCACCAAGGCACCGGTGCTCGAGCGCACGATCGAGCTCCCCGACATGGTCGCCTATGCGGGGTCCACGTGGGACTGGCACAAGCTGCACTACGACCACGACTATCTCGCCGCCAAGCAGGTCCCCGCTCCCGTCGTCGACGGGCAGATGCTCGGCGCACTGCTCGCCGAGCAGGTGCTCGACTGGCTCGGCCCGGATGCCGTTCTCCGCTCACTGCACTTCCGCTTCAAGGCGCTCGTGTTCGCCGGTGAGACGGTCCGCTGCGTCGCGACCGTCACCGCGATCGACCCTGACGAGGACGGCGACGGCGACCTCATGACGATCGAGTCGCGGGTCGAGGTCGTGGGCGAGAACGCCCGCGTCGTGGTCGCCCCCGCCGGTGCCCGGGTGGTCGTACGCCGATGACCACGTCCGTGGCCCTCGTCGGTGCCTCCGAGTGCGATCTCGGCGTCACCGGGCGCACTGTGCTCGAGCTGCAGGTGCAGGCGGTCACGCGGGCGCTCTCCGACGCGGGGCTCGCGCTGTCCGACGTCGACGGCCTTGCCACCAACAACGTCGGCCGGTTCTCCACCAACGAGGTCGCCGACCAGCTCGGCCTGCGACCCGCGTGGGTCGACTCGAGCTTTGTGGGCGGCTCGGCCTTCGAGTCCTACGTCGCTCGTGCCGCTCAGGCGATCGCGACCGGCCAGGCGTCGGTGGTCGTCGTGTCCTATGCGAGCAACCAGCGATCAGCGCGGTCGCGGTCGCTGGGCGGAGTGCTCGAGGAGCACCTGCCGGCCGCCCAGTTCGAGACGCCGTACGGGCCGCTCTACCCGATGTCGTTCTATGCGATGGCGGCGCAGGCCTATCTGCACCGCTACGGCCTCGACCGTGGCCACCTCGCGCACGTGGCCGTCAGCGCGCGCGAGTGGGCGCTGCTCAACCCCGCGGCGTTCCGTCACGACTCCGGCCCGCTCACCGTCGACGACGTGCTCGCCGCGCCGCTCATCTCCTCGCCGCTGAGTGCCGCCGACTGCTGCCTGGTCACCGACGGCGGCGGCGCCGTCGTGCTCACCTCGCTGGAGCGCGCGCGTGACCTGCCGAAGCCTCCCGTGCGACTGCTCGGGTACGGCGAGGCCACGGGGCATGCCGCGATGGCGACACCTGACGACGTCCTCGACACGGGCGCCGCCGACTCCGGACGCCGCGCGTTCGCGGCGACCGGCCTCACGCCCTCCGACGTCGACGTCGCCGAGGTGTACGACTCCTTCACCATCACGCCTCTGCTCTCGATCGAGGCGCTCGGCCTCGCCGAGCCCGGCCAGGCCGGCGTCCTCGCTGCAGCGGGTGCCTTCGGTCCCGGGGGAGCGATGCCGCTCAACACCAGCGGCGGTGGGCTGTCCTACTGCCACCCGGGCCAGCTCGGGGTCCTCCTCCTCGTCGAGGCTGTCCGGCAGCTGCGCGGCGAGTGCGGCCCGCGCCAGGTCGAGGGCGCTCAGGTGGCGCTGGCGCACGGTACCGGCGGGATCCTGTCGCACCATGCGACCGTGCTGCTGGGGGTCGACCGATGAGCCAGGACCCGCTCAGGCAGGTGGGGGCGGCCGACGGCTACCTGCCACCTCAGGACGACCTCACCGCGCCGTGGTGGGACGCCACGCGAGAATGTCGCCTGCTGCTGCAGCGTTGCGACGCGTGCGGCTCTGTCCAGCACCACCCGCGCTACGTCTGCACGTCGTGCGGCTCGACCGACAGGCTGGGCTGGGTGGGCTGTTCCGGGGCCGGAGCCGTCGACTCGTTCACCGTGGTCCATCGGCCCCCGCGCCCGGATCTTGTCGCGCCGTACGTCGTCGCGCGCATCCGACTCGACGACGGGCCGGTGCTGCTCTCCCACCTCGTGCTCGCCGAACAGACGGACGCCCGGATCGGCGCGCGCGTGTCACTGTCGTGGGCCGCACTGTCCGACGGTCGGCACCTGCCCGTCTTCACCCCCGAGGAGTCCCCATGACGCTCGCGATCGTCAACGACGCAGGAGCGATTCGCCTGGACGTGCTCGGCACCGTGCCCGGTGCGGTGGCGATCGACCCGGTCATCGTCGACCTGGTGGCCGCCGACATCCAGCCCAAGGACCGTCAGACCGCGCGCGGTGAGATCCGGCTGCCGCTCCCACCGTTCTTCGTGGCCGGATCGCAGGCGGTCGGGCAGCTCGAGGACGGCTCGCTGGTCTTCGTGCGCGGATCGATCGACGCGGCCGGAGGGCTCCGCGACGGCGTCTACGCCGAACGCTTCACCGCGGAGCGGAGCTGGCTGCTACCGATGCCCGACGGGCTTGACCCGGTGGCCGCCGCAGCGGGCACTGCCTGCCTCGCTGATGCGCTGTACGCCCTCGACGACGTCGGGACGCTCTCACCCGGTGATGTCGTGCTCGTGCTCGGATCATCGTCCGGCGTGGGCGCCGCCGCCGTGGCGGCAGCGCTCGCTCGAGGTCACCAGGTCGTCGCCGCGACCCGCGACCCCTCGACCGTCCGAGCGCGCGAGGGGCTGACGATCACGTCGTACGACGACCTCGTCACGACGGTGCGCACGGTCACCGACGGGCATGGTGCCGACATCACCGTCGACAACGTCGGCGGGGCGCTCACCGCGCTGGGCCTGCGGGCCGCCGCCCGTCGCGGCCGGCACCTGCTGGTCGGCTACCTCGCCGGACGCGCTCTCGAGCTCACGACGATGGAGCTCATCCCCACCGAGGTTGCGCTCACGGGCGTCAACTCGGGCTCGGTGCAGCGTGATCGCCAGCGCGAGCTCACGACGCAAGCACTGGGGCTGCTGGCATCGCGGGCCTATGTCCCGGCCTCGGTGACGCCGTTGCCGCTCGCTCAGGGTGTCGATGCGCTGCTCACCGACCGGCCAGG
>JANMMN010000149.1:0-6932 GCA_031373405.1 Actinomycetes bacterium | reverse complement strand
GGAGAGGAAGTCGGTCAGCGAGCACAGTCCGATCGGCTGCTCACCGCGCTCCAGCTCGGTGAGCGCCGCGAGCGGTACGCCGCCGGCCAGCGTGGGTGCGCCGTGGGTCGGGGGGAGTGTCGGCAGCTCGAGCACGGGGATCCGCAGCACCCGACCGGCGCTCGTGACGAGCCCGATGTCGCCCCGGGCGCTACCGCGCACCGCTGACACGATGACGTCGTGCGCGCCGCGCTCGCCGTCGGCGGGCGGGTCGCGGTCGTCGGCCGTCCGCGCCAGCAGGCCCGTGCTCGACATCAGCACGACGCACGGGTCGTCGGACACCTCGAGGGGGACCGCCGTGCGGGCGGGCGCCCCGGCCGACTCGAGCAGGACGGTACGCCGCGGGGTGCCGTGCTCCTTCGCGACGGCGGCGAGCTCGTTGCTCACCACTCCGCGCAGCCGCTTGTCGTCGTCGAGGATCTCGCTCAGCTCGGCGATCCGGGCACGGAGCTCGTCGCGCTCGGACTCGAGCTCGAGCCGGCTGAACTTCGTGAGCCGGCGCAGCGGCATGTCGAGGATGTAGGTCGCCTGGGTGTCGGACAGGTCGAACACCGCAATGAGCCGCGCCTTGGCTGCCGTCGCGTCGTCCGACGAGCGGATCAGGGCGATGACCTCGTCGATGTCGACGATCGCGACGAGCAGCCCGAGGACGAGGTGCAGTCGTTCCTCGGCCTTGCGGCGACGGTAGGCCGTACGCCGGCGCACCACCTCGAGGCGGTGTGCCACGAAGACCTCGAGCAGCTCGCGGAGGCCGAGCGTGCGCGGCTGGCCCTCGACGAGCGCGACGGCGTTGATCCCGAAGGAGTCCTCCATCGGGGTGAGCGCATAGAGCTGCTCGAGCACGGCTTCGGGGTGATAGCCGTTCTTGATCTCGATCACGAGGCGGAGGCCGGACTCCATGTCGGTGAGGTCGGTGACCGCCGAGACCCCGGTGAGCTTCTTGGCGTCGACCGCCTCCTTGAGCTTGGCGATCACCTTCTCCGGGCCGACGTTGAGCGGCAGCTCGGTGACCACGATGCCCTTGCGGCGCGGGGTGACGCTCTCGATGTGCGCGGTCGCGCGGACGCGGAAGGTGCCCCTGCCGGTCTCGTACGCCTCGCGGATGCCGTCGAGACCGACGATGCGCCCCCCGCCGGGCAGGTCGGGTCCGGGGACGAACGCCATGAGGTCGTCGAGCGTGGCGCGAGGGTGGGTCAGGAGGTGCCGTGCGGCGGCGACCACCTCGACGAGGTTGTGCGGGGCGATGTTGGTCGCCATCCCCACAGCGATGCCGGAGGCACCGTTGACCAGCAGGTTGGGGATGGCGGCCGGCAGCACCACCGGCTCGGTCTCCCGGCCGTCGTAGTTGGGGTTGAAGTCGACGACGTCCTCGTCGAGCGAGGCCGTCATGAGCATCGCGCTCGGTGCCAGCCGGCACTCGGTGTAGCGCATCGCGGCGGGGCCGTCGTCCGGCGACCCGAAGTTGCCGTGACCGTCGACCATCGGCAGCCGCAGCGAGAACGGCTGCGCCATCCGCACGAGCGCGTCGTAGATCGCACCGTCGCCGTGCGGGTGCAGCTTTCCCATGACGTCGCCCACGACGCGAGCGCTCTTCACGTGCGCCCGATCGGGCCGCAGCCCCATGTCGGCCATCTGGAACAGGATGCGGCGTTGCACCGGCTTGAGGCCGTCACGCGCGTCGGGCAGGGCGCGGGAGTAGATGACGGAGTAGGCGTACTCGAGGAAGGAGCCGCGCATCTCGTCGGAGACGTCGATGTCGACGATCTTCTCGGGGACGTCGGGCGGTGGGGTGGTCGTACGGCGGGACATGCGGTTCTCGAGCGCTCCTCGTCGGGATCGGGTCGGTCAGCGGACGCTGGGCACCCGGGTGTCGATCGCCATCGCGGCCAGGATCAGCACCATGAACCCGGCGATAGCGGCGCCGTAGGCACCGATCTGCACCGCGCGGACGGCGATCGCGGCGTCGGAGCCGGAGATCGCGTTGACCAGGATCCAGGCCGTGGGGACGGCCACGGCGGTCAGCCCCCCGATGATCACCAGGGTGCGGCTGTTGCCCACGGCGCCCACCATGACGATGCCGGCGGAGACGACCACGGGCAGCGCCATCGACAGCGCCCAGGACACCGACCCGCTGCCCGAGTCAGGGCCGAGCAGCGTGCGCAGCGGGATGTCTCCGGCGGTGCCGCCGGGGGTCCAGGGGAGGAAGGCGCACGCGCCGATGGCGAGTGCGAGCAGGCCGGCGATCACCCGGGCGAACGAGGTCATGGAACCACTCTGCCACTGCGCTCCCCCCAGCACCCGCAGCGGTGGGGCGCCGAGCCTCGTGTCGAGACCCGAGCGCCGGTCAGGGACGTGCGCCGAGGCGGGCCACGACGCGGACCGCGGAGCGGTTCCCGAGCTCCAGCGCCGTGCTCGGGTCGGCCCCGGCCTTCCAGGCCGGCAGGAATCCGGCGGCGAAGGCGTCCCCCGCCCCCGTCGTGTCGACGACGTCGACCGGCACGGCCCGCGCGTGCGCCCTGGCGCCCGAGCGGTCGACAAGGAGGGCGCCACGGTGTCCCAGCTTGACCACGACCGTGGCGACCGATGCGCTGAGCAGCGAGGCAGCCTCGGTCGCCGCCGCCACGGCGGTGGCATCGTCGTCGTCGGGTGCCGGCGCGGGGAGTCCCGCGAGCAGGGCAGCCTCCGACTCGTTGGCGAGCAGCACGTCGATGCCGGCGACCCAGGACAGGAACCGGGCCGCGCCCGCGTCCGCGATCGGCCCGGCGGAGGCCACGTCGACGCTGGCGGTCATGCCGCGCAGCCGGGCCCGGTCGAGTGCCGACAGCCCGGCCATCCGGCTCCCGTCGACGAGCAGGGTGTAGCCGCTGAGGTGCAGATGGCTCCCGGCCACGAAGAGGGTGTCGTCGAGGTCCTGCGGGGTGAGGCCCTGGTTGGCACCGGTGTCGGGAATCATCGTGCGCTCGCCGTCAGGGTGCACCAGCACGATGCAGGTGCCGGAGGGTCGGTGCGGGTCGATGGTCACCGAGCAGACGACGCCGACGGCCTCGAGCTCGGCACGGCCCGCGCGTCCGAGCAGGTCGTCACCGAGGCGCCCAACGAACGTGGTCGGGTGGCCGTCGTGGCCGAGCCACGCGGCCGTGTTGGCTGCGGCGCCGCCGCCGAGCACACGGACGTGGGCGGGAGTGTCGGTGCCCTCGCGCAACGGCCGGGGCAGCGTGGCGACGATGTCGGTCATCCAGTCACCGGCGACGACGAAGCCCGTCCGGCGGTGCTCGCTCATGCGACGTACGCCGCGGCGATGGCGGCCGCGAGTGCGGCGTTGCTGCGCACGAGTGCGACGTTCACCTCCAGGCTGCGGCCGGCCGTGGCGGTGTGGAAGTAGGCGAGCAGGAACGGCGTGACGTCCTTGCCCCGGACGCCGGTCGCCTCGGCGGCGGCAAGCCCGGCGACGAGCACCGAGTCGTGCAACGCCCGATCGAGCTCGTCGGCCTCCGCCACGGGGTTGGCGACGATCAGGCCGCCGTCGCACTCGAGTGCCGCGCGGGCGTGCATCACGGCGGCGACCTCGGCCGCGGAGGACACCATCCAGTCGAGGGCGTGCCCGGAGTCCGCGAGGTAGAAGCCGGGGAAGCGCAGGGTGCGGTAGCCGAGCACAGGGATGTTGAGGGTCTCGAGGCGCTCGAGCGTCGCGGTCACGTCGAGGATCGACTTCACGCCGGCGCAGACGACGGTGACGGGTGTGCTCGACAGCGTGGTGAGGTCGGCGGACTCGTCCCAGGTCTCGCGGGCGCCACGGTGGACGCCGCCGAGCCCGCCGGTCGCGAACACCGAGATGCCGGCCAGCGCGGCGAGGTGCGCGGTCGCGGCCACGGTGGTCGCGCCGTGCCCACGCTTGGCGACGAGGGTCCCGAGGTCGCGCACGCTCACCTTCACGACGTCGTCGTCCTCGGCGACCGTGCTCAGCGCGTCGTCGTCGAGCCCGATCCTCGGCACGCCGTCGACGACGGCGATGGTGGCGGGGACGGCGCCTCCGGCTCGCACGGTCTCCTCGATCTCGCGGGCGACCCGGAGGTTGGTGGGTCGAGGGAGTCCGTGGCTGATGATCGTCGACTCGAGGGCGACCACCGGGCGACCGCTCTCGAGCGCGTCGGCGACCTCGGGCTGGATCTGCAGGTGCATGTCGCGAACGCTACCTGCGGAGACGGGTCGAACCACGGTCGTGCGGCTAGGTTGGACCTCGTGAGGATCGCCGGACGGCGCCCCGAGGACCGAGCAGCGAGGTCGACGCGATGAGCGAGCCGTCCGTCCGGGCGTCCTCGCCGCCAGCCCACTGGGAAGCCGATGTCGCACTGCGCGACGGGCGCCCCGTCCGGCTGCGGCCGATCACCCCGGAGGACGCCGACCGTCTCGCTGCCTTCCATCGCTCCCTCTCCGACGAGACGGTCTACTTCCGGTTCTTCGCGCCCTACCCCGAGCTGACCGCACGCGACCTGCACCGGTTCACCAACGTCGACCACGTCGACCGGGTGGCGCTCGTCGCAACCGTCGGTGGTGAGCTCGTGGCCGTCGCGCGGTATGACCGCATCGGCGCGGACGACGCCGAGGTGGCCTTCGTCGTCCGCGATGACCATCAGGGGCGCGGCCTCGCGTCGGTCCTGCTCGAGCACCTGGCCGCCGCCGCCCGGGAGCGTGGTCTGCATCGCTTCGTCGCGGAGGTGCTGCCGTCCAACCGCCGCATGCTGGCCACCTTCGAGGAGGCGGGCTACCACCCGTCGGCCCACATCGACGACGGCGTGGTGGCCCTGTCCTTCGAGATCGCGCCGACCGACTCCTCCGAAGCGGTCCGGCTCGCCCGCGAGCACCGCGCCGAGGCGCGCAGCGTCGCCGCGCTGGTGGCACCGGACTCCGTCGTCGTCGTCGGCGCGGGTCGTGACCCCGACTCACTGGGCCACCGGATGCTGCGCCACGTGCTGGCGGGCGGGTTCACCGGCCGGGTCTCCGCGGTCAACCGGTCGGCGGCCGACGACGGGGTGCGCATCCTCGACGTCCCGACCTACGCCTCGGTGGCCGAGATCCCGGAGCCGGTGGCGCTCGCGCTCGTCTCGGTCCCCGCGGAACGGGTGTCCGAGGTCGTCGACGACTGCGCCGCGGCGGGGGTCGCAGGTCTCGTCGTCGTCTCGAGCGGGTTCGCCGAGAGCGGGCCGGACGGGGTCGACCGTCAGCGCGCGCTCGTGCGCCAGGCTCGGGGCAACGGCATGCGCGTCATCGGGCCGAACGCGCTCGGCATCGTCAACACCGACCCCGCCATCCGGCTCAACGCGTCGCTCGCGCCGGCGATGCCGGGCCGGGCGCCGATCGGCTTCTTCTGCCAGAGCGGGTCGCTGGGCGGCACGATCCTCGCGCGCGCCGTGCGCCGCGGTCTCGGCGTCTCGACGTTCGTGTCGGCCGGCAACCGCGCCGACGTCTCCGGCAACGACATGCTGCAGTTCTGGGAGGACGACCCGCAGACCGACGTCGTGCTGCTCTATCTCGAGAGTCTGGGCAACCCGCGCAAGTTCACCCGCGTCGCCCGCCGGCTCTCCCGTACCAAGCCGGTGATCGCGATGCGCACGGGTCGCTCGACGCAGTCCTATCCGCTGGGCCACACGATCCGGCGTACGACGTTGCCCGGCGCGGCGGTCGACGCGATGTTCGCGCAGTCCGGTGTGGTCGAGACCGACACCCTGGGAGAGCTGTTCGACGTGGCGGGCCTGCTGGCGTTCCAGCCGCTGCCCGCAGGTCGACGCGTCGCGGTCGTCGGCAACTCCGACGCGCTCGCCGTGCTCGCCGCGGACGCGTGCGACGGCGCCGATCTGGTGCTCGTCGGGGAGCCGGTCACGCTGCGGCACGACTGCACCCCGCACGATCTCGCGAGCGCCCTCGCTGCCGTCCTCGACGATCCCGCTGTCGACTCTGTGGTCGTCGCGCACGTGCCCGTCATCGGGCTGGACGGTCGGCCGTGGGAGGCGGTCGTCGCGGAGACGGTCGCACGGCGCAGCAAGCCCGTCGTGGCGGTCCTTGTCGCGGCCGAGGAGGAGAGCGGGCTGCTCGCGCCCGACCGGCCTCGCGACGACGCACCCGACCACGGCTCGGTCCCGTTCTACGGCACGGTCGAGGACGCGGTGCGGGCTCTGCGCCGGGTGACCCGCTACGCCGAATGGCGGGCCCGTCCGCCCGGCGAGGTGCCGGAGTTCGAGAACGTCCACGTCGCGGTCGCGCGCGCCCTGGTGGACCGCCTCGTCGGGTCCACCGTCGAGGACGCCGCCATCGACCTGGTCGCCGGCGTGGGCGCGGCACCCGTCACACAGCCCGACCTCGAGCTCCTCGCCGAGGATGGCAGCGACTCCCTCTCCGCGATCCTCGCGGCCTACGGGATCGAGGTGTGGCCGAGCATCCGGGTGAGCGACGAGCACCAGGCGATCGACGCGGCAGCCGACCTCGGATTCCCCGTCGTGCTCAAGACTCTCGACCCGAGGTTCGTCTCGCGCACGGACCTCGGCGGGCTGCGGCTCAACGTGGAGAACGAGCGCGCCGTGCGCACGGCGTACCTCTCGATGGTCGCCGCTCTCGACCCGGCTGCCGTCGCCAACCTCGTGGTGCAGCGGATGGCGACGCCGGGCGTGGCCTGCGTCGTCTCGAGCGTCGAGGACCCGCTCTTCGGTCCCGTGCTCTCCTTCGGTCTGGCTGGCGTCGTGCCCGAGCTGCTCGGCGACCGGGGTTACCGCATCCCGCCGCTGACCGACGTCGAGGCACGCGACCTCATCAGCGCCCCGGCCGCCTCCCCGCTGCTCGACGGGTTCGGTGGCACGCCACCGGTGGACCGGGCGGCGCTCGAGGAGCTGGTCCTGCGCGTC
>JANMMN010000242.1:0-8255 GCA_031373405.1 Actinomycetes bacterium | reverse complement strand
TTCGGCGGTTGCCGACGGTCGGGGCCGCGCTCAGCCGCTGGGCGGGACGACGATGCGGGCCACCCCGGAGTCCAGGTCGACGCGGCTCCGCGGCGGAGCGGCTGCGTCGTCCTCGTCGCGCGAGAGCTCCAGGAACGCGTCCATCACACGCCGCCCAGCGACGAGCAGGCGTCTCGGATGCGGTGCGCGAGCTCGATGTCGAGCTGGGTGACGCCGCCGGCGTCGTGGGTGCTCAGGGAGAAGTCCAACCGGCGCCATCGGATGTCGATGTCGGGGTGGTGGTTCAACGCCTCGGCAACCACCGCGATCTCCTCGACAGCGCGGATCGCGGCGGGGAAGTCCGGCAGCCCGTAGGAACGGGTCAGGGAGTCGACGTCGCCGACCCAGCCAGGCAGGTCGACCAGCTGCCGGGCGATCTCGTCCTGCTCCAGACGACGGCTCACCCGACCAGCGTCGCACGGCGTGCCGCCTGAGTCACCCCTGCGCGCGGGTGCGCGAGTGGCACAGTGGCCCCGTGCCTCTCGAGCCGACCGACGCCGCGACCTCGCGGGCCACCCGGACCAGCACTACCCGCTTGGCCGGCCGCCTCGCGGCCGACGTCGACCGGCTCGTCGCGGACCACGTCGGCGAGCTCGTCGCCCTGCGTCGCGCGTTGCACGCCCACCCGGAGGTCTCCGGTCGCGAGGTCCAGACCACGCGCACCGTGGCCGAGCGGCTGCGGATCGCCGGGCTAGCCCCCACCGTGCTGGCCAGTGGCACCGGGCTCGTGTGCGACGTCCTCGGTGAGTCGGCCCTCCCGATGGTGGCGCTGCGCGCGGACATCGACGCTCTGGCGATGGACGACCACACCCCGACGGACTACGCCTCGCGGGTCCCCGGCGTCGCGCACGCGTGCGGGCACGACGCCCACACCGCGATCGTCCTCGGCGCCGGCATCGTGCTGGCGCGGCTGCTCCCGACGTCCGGGATCCCCGGCACCGTCCGCCTCGTCTTCGAGCCCGCCGAGGAGTCCGTGCCCGGCGGTGCGGTGGAGGTGATCTCCGCGGGGTGGCTCGATCGGGTGCGGTCGGTGTTCGGTCTGCACTGCGACCCCAAGCTCGACTGCGGTCGCATCGGCGTGCGCTCGGGACCGATCACGAGCGCCACCGACCACGTCGTCCTCGTCCTGCACGGACCGGGTGGCCACACCGCACGACCCCACCTCACCGTCGACCTCGTGTCCGAGGCGGCTCGCGTCGCGCCCGCCCTGCCGGCAGCGCTCGCACGCCTCGCCGGATCGGGGCGGGTCTCGCTGGTCTGGGGGTCGGTGCGCTCCGGTGACGCGCCCAACGTGATCCCGTCGCGGGCAGTCCTCGGCGGCACCCTGCGTACGCCGGACCACCTGGTGTGGGATGCGGCGCCCCGCCTGCTCGAGCGGGCCGTCTCGGAGGTCATGCGCGACTCCCTCGCCTCCTGGGACCTCTCGCACGAACGGGGTGTCCCGGCGGTGGTCAACACCGACGACGAGACCGAGCTGCTCTCCGCTGTCGCCCGGCTGGTGCTCGGTGAGGAGAACGTCGTGCCCACGGAGCAGTCGCTCGGCGGCGACTCGTTCGCGTGGTACCTCCAGGAGGTGCCCGGGTCCTACGCCCGCATCGGCGTGCGCGACCCCTCGACGAGCGCACCGGCGTACGACCTGCACGCCTCGACCTTCGACATCGACGAACGTGCGATCGCGCACGGCGTACGGGTGCTGGTCCTCACCGCACTCACCGCACTCGCGACCCTCGCCGACCCCGCGTGAGCCCGGAGCCGACGCACCTGACGCCGGGCGGGCGGCGGGTCGTGGTCGCCGCTGCCCTCGAACGCCACGGCCGGCTGCTGGCAGCGAGGCGCTCCCGGCCCGCGTCGCTCGCCGGAGGCTGGGAGCTGCCGGGGGGAAAGGTCGAGCCGGGCGAGGACCCGTCGCACGCCCTGGTCCGCGAGCTGCGCGAGGAGCTCGCGGTCGACACTACGGTCGTCGGGCGCGTCGTCGGCCCGCTGGACGGCGACTGGCCCCTCGACGACGGCTCGGTGCTGCGGGTGCTGCGGGCGCGCCTCGACCGCGGTGACCCCGTGCCCGAGGTCGCGCACGACGAGGTCCGCTGGCTGGCCCCAGACGAGCTGGGGTCGGTGGCGTGGCTCGGACCCGACCTCGCCCCCGTCGAGGCGGCCCGGCTGCGCCTCGACACCTGGGTCGACTTCCCGGCCGGAGCCCTGGCCGGCACCGGAGTCGTCACCCGCGTCTCGCCCCTGCCTGACGGACGGACAGGCATCGTCGTCGGGCGCACGCCGTTCCACCCGCTCGACCACGGCTGGCCGGACCAGCCGGGCGACACCGGCCGGCTCGGGGATGCCGAGGTGATCGACTCGCTGACGGGTGCCCTCGACGACGACGGCACGCTGCTCGTCGACGAGGCCATCGACGTACGCCGCGGCGACGCGAGCCGCACGTGGGTCGTCGTGCACGTGGTCGCCGGCGCGGTGCCGGCCGTCGGGCAGGCCGTGCCGCTCGCCGTCGACGTCGCCCGACGGCATGCGTTCTCACGGGGACACTCGGGGTGCCACCTCGCTGCGCTGGCGCTCAACGAGGTGGCTGCACCGTTCTGGACCAGGGAGCCCCCACGACGTGACTCGCGTGGCTTCCCGTTCCTCGACCAGCTCGCGATCCAGGTCTCCCGGATCCGACCGCACGGGTCGTACGACGCGTATCGCACCGGGAGGTCGCTGCGCAAGGCCGGCTTCGACGCGTCGGCCTTCGCGGCCGCGCTGCCGCGGGTCGGCACCGAGGTCGACGCCCTGCTCGCCGGCTGGGTCGCCACGGGCGCGCTCAGCCGCGTCGACGTCGACGGCGACCCGACGCTCGCGGCACGCCGGCGCTGGGTCTGTGCCCTGCCGGGGGGTCCGGCGGTCATCCCGTGCGGCGGTACGCATGTGGCCGACCAGGGGGTCCTGGGTCGGGTGCGGGTCTCACTTCGCCCCACCGACCAGGGATTCGAGCTGCTGACGAGCGTGGGGTGACCCCGCTCACCCCGACCTGATCCTCCAGCGCACGGCGTTCGACCGGTCGGGAGGTGCGCCGCCGCCCCGTAGGATCGAGGCATTCCCCGCTCTCGACCCCGAGGTCCCTTCATGTCTTCCGCCGGCACGGCACTCCGTCACGACCTGCGCAACGTCGCGATCATCGCGCACGTCGACCACGGCAAGACCACGCTCGTCGACGCGATGCTGTGGCAGTCCGGCGCGTTCACCGCTCACCAGGCCGACGAGGGCTCGGTCAAGGAGCGGGTCATGGACTCGATGGACCTCGAGCGCGAGAAGGGCATCACGATCCTCGCGAAGAACACGACGGTCCGCTACCTCGGCGAGGGCGCTCCCGAGGGCGGCGTGCTGTTCAACATCATCGACACCCCGGGCCACGCCGACTTCGGCGGTGAGGTCGAGCGCGGCCTCGAGATGGTCGACGCGGTGCTCCTGCTCGTCGACGCCAGCGAGGGTCCGCTGCCGCAGACCAGGTTCGTGCTTCGCAAGGCGCTGCAGAAGCAGCTACCGGTGGTCCTGCTCATCAACAAGGTCGACCGTCCCGACGCCCGGATCGCCGAGGTGGTCGACGAGACCTACGAGCTCTTCTTCGACCTCGACGCGACGGCCGAGCAGATCGACTTCCCCATCGTCTACGCCTCGGCCAAGGCCGGTCGCGCCTCGCGCAACCGCCCGGAGGACGGCGGGATGCCGGACAGCGAGAACCTCGTTCCGCTGTTCAAGACCCTCCTCGAGACCGTCCCGGCGCCGTCGTACGACCCCGGGGCCCCGCTGCAGGCGCACGTCACCAACCTCGACTCCTCGCCGTACCTCGGGCGCCTGGCCCTGTGCCGCGTGCACAACGGCACTCTGCGCAAGGGCCAGCAGGTGGCCTGGTGCCGTCAGGACGGCACCATCGAGCGGGCGAAGGTCGCCGAGCTGCTCGTCACGCACGCGCTCGAGCGGGTGCCGGCCGAGTCCGCCGGCCCCGGAGAGATCGTGGCGATCGCCGGCATCGAGGGCATCACCATCGGTGAGACCCTCACCGACCTCGACGACCCGCGCCCGTTGCCGCTCATCACCGTCGACGAGCCGTCCATCTCCATGACCATCGGCATCAACACCGCGCCGCTGGCCGGGCAGAGCGGCACCAAGCTCACCGCTCGCCTGCTGAAGAACCGGCTCGACGCCGAGCTCGTCGGCAACGTGTCGATCCGCGTCCTGCCCACCGAGCGTCCCGACACCTGGGAGGTGCAGGGGCGCGGCGAGCTCCAGCTCGCGATCCTCGTCGAGATCATGCGCCGTGAGGGTTTCGAGCTCACGGTCGGCAAGCCCCAGGTCGTGACGCGCGTCGTCGACGGCAAGGTGCACGAGCCGATGGAGCACCTCACCGTCGACATCCCCGAGGACTACCTCGGCGTCGTCACCCAGCTGATGGCGCTGCGCAAGGGCCGCATGGAGCAGATGGTCAACCACGGCACCGGCTGGGTCCGGATGGAGTACGTCGTGCCCGCCCGCGGCCTCATCGGCTTCCGCACCGAGTTCCTCACCGAGACCCGCGGCACCGGCCTGCTGCACCACGTCTTCCACCGCTACGAGCCCTGGCACGGCGAGCTGCGCACTCGCCCGACGGGCTCGCTCGTGGCCGACCGGCGCGGCCCGACCACCGGCTTCGCCCTGTCCAACCTCCAGGAGCGCGGGACGCTGTTCGTCGGCCCCGGCACCGAGGTCTACGAGGGCATGGTCATCGGGGAGAACTCCCGCCAGGACGACATGGACGTCAACCCGACGAAGGAGAAGAAGCTGACCAACATGCGTCAGTCCTCCAGCGACGTCCTCGTCCCGCTCATCCCGCACAAGCAGATGTCGATGGAGCAGGCCCTGGAGTTCTGCCGCGAGGACGAGTGCATGGAGGTCACGCCGGCCACCGTGCGCATCCGCAAGGTCGTCCTCGACCAGACCGAGCGCGGCCGCACCGCGTCTCGGGCCAAGAAGTCGAACTGAGCGAGCATCGGACCGAGCACGACTCGGTCCCGAAGGCGCGTCACCAGCCCCTGGTCGGAATGTCGGCCGGGGGCTGGTCCGTCTCCTCCTGGTGGCGGTCCGGTGTCGGAAGCGTCCCGATTCGCCCCAGAGCGGTCACGATCAGGTCACGGGGAGGGGTGGTGCTTGGAGCGTCTCGTTGGATGACATAGGTTTCGCGAGTCCCGAGGGGCGGGATCACCGGCGAACCCGGACAAGATCTGCCCGCCGTCCCCCGGAAGAATGTCAGGTCTTCCCGGAACCAGACAGGAAGGCAACAGGATCTCCATGACAGTGCCCGTCGACTCGCCGCCCGTCCCCGTGGTGACCCCTGAGGTCTCCGCGGAGATCAAGGGTCGGTCGCTCTCCGCGATCGCCTGGGGCCGGTTTCGCCACGACAAGGTCGGCGTGGTCTCCCTGGGCGTGCTCATCTTCCTGCTGCTCTGCGCGATCTTCGCGCCGCAGATCAGCGCTCTCGTGGGTGTCGACCCGTTCGGCTTCAACCCCGACGCTCTCGACACCGAGAACGGCGGCGTGCCGCTCGGCTGCGGCCTGCCGAGCTCGAGCTTCTTCTGCGGTCTGAGCTGGGAGCACCCATTCGGCGTCGAGCCGGGCACCGGTCGCGACCTGTTCGCCCGCATCCTCTACGGCCTGCGGATCTCGCTGCTCATCGCCTTCACGGCGACCGCGATCACGACGCTGCTCGGCACCCTGTTCGGGATCGTCTCCGGCTACCTCGGCGGGCTCTCCGACTCGATCATCAGCCGGGTCATGGACATCATCCTCGCCTTCCCGTTCCTGCTGATCATCCTGGCGCTCTCCGGCGTGCTCACCCAGCGGCTCGAGTCACTCGGTGTCCCCGAGGGCAACCCCGCCCGCATCACCTACATGATCCTGGTGCTGAGCATCTTCGGCTGGCCCTATCTCGCGCGCATCGTCCGCGGCCAGGTGCTCAGCGTGCGGGAGCGCGAGTTCGTCGAGGCCGCGGTGGCGATGGGGTCGGGCACCAACCGGATCCTGTTCAAGGAGATCCTGCCCAACCTGTGGGCTCCGATCATGATCTACGCGACGCTGACCCTGCCGACCTACATCGCGACCGAGGCGGTGCTGTCCTACCTCGGCGTCGGGGTGCTCCCCCCCACACCGAGCTTCGGCGCGATCCTCGCCGACTCGGTGGACTACATGTCGATCATCCCGTCCAACCTGCTCATCCCGGGCATCGTGCTCGCGATCGTCGTCGTGACCTTCAACCTCGTCGGCGACTCCGTGCGAGACGCACTCGACCCGCGCGCCGGGCGGTCATGACCGGGGCGGCGTCGCACCACTAGATTCCCGCGGCTGCGGCGGACCCACGTCCGTCACTTCGCGCGGGTGCAGAGCCGGGGGACACCTCGGCGAATTACCAGGAGGACACATGGGTAAGGCCAGGCCGGGTCTTCGTGCCGCTGTGGTCGTTGCTGCTGGGGCGCTCGCGCTCACGGCCTGCGGCGGCAACAGCAGCAACGACCCCAACGCATCAGGGAGCGCAGGCGCCCCCACCAAGGGTGGGAAGATCACCTACCTCACGAACGCCGAGCAGTTCGACAAGATCGACCCGCAGCGCGTCTACACCGGCGAGGACCTCGCGTTCTTCAACGGGACGATCATGCGCACGCTCACGGCGTACAAGTTCTCGAAGGACGCGACCGAGGGCACCTCGATCGTGTCCGACCTCGCTACCGACATCGGACGGCAGACCAACAACGGAAAGACCTGGGCCTTCACGATCCGTGACGGTGCCACGTTCGAGACCGGTGACCCGATCACCTGCGCCGACGTCGCGTACGGCGTCTCGCGCACCTTCGCAGTCGACATCATCACCGGTGGCCCGACGTACGCGATCTCGATGCTCGACATCCCCAAGGATGCCGAGGGCAACTCCCAGTACGCCGGTCCCTACAAGAAGACCGGCCAGGAGCTCTTCGACAAGGCGGTGACCTGCTCCGCCGACGGCAAGACGGTCACCTTCAACCTGGCGCGCTCGGTGCCGGACTTCAACTACGCCACCACGCTGCTCTCGTTCTCCCCGGTCCCCAAGGCCGCGGACACCGGTGAGAAGTACGACGACAAGCCCGTCTCCTCCGGCCCGTACAAGATCTCGGTGTACAAGAAGGGCAAGGGCGGCCAGCTCGTCCTCGTCCGCAACGAGAAGTACAACCAGGCGTCCGACGAGTACCGCAAGGGCTACCCGGACTCGTGGCAGGTCGACTTCGGCCTCGAGGACACGGTCATCGACCAGCGCCTCATCCAGGGTGCAGCGGCCGACCAGACCGCGGTCTCCACGCTCCTGACCCCGCAGTCGCTTCCGATCGTGTTCAACGACCCGAAGTTCGCGGACCGTCGCATCAACGAGTTCGACCCCTACGTCCGCTACTTCGCGGTCAACGTCAAGAAGGTCCCCAACCTCAAGCACCGTCAGGCTATGGCCGTCGCGCTTGACCGTGAGGCCCTCCGAGTCAACGCCGGTGGTGCCTTCGCCGGTGACTTCGCCGACGGCGTCATCAAGCCGAACCTGGGCCAGGACTACGCCCCCACGGGCCTCTGGGACACCCTGCTCGGCCAGAAGATCCCGAACACCGGTGACGCGGAGTACGCCAAGAAGCTGATCGCCGAGTCGGGCGCGCCCATGCCGCCGATCACCTTTGACTACCCCAACACCCCGACCAACACCAAGGCCGCCGCGATCATCGTGTCGTCCTTCGCGAAGGCGGGGATCGTCGCCAAGCCCAACCCGATCGAGCCGGGCCAGTACTACGGCATCGTGTTCGACCCGGAGAAGGCGCACGAGCTCATCAACGCGGGCTGGGGACCTGACTGGCCGAACGCCTCGACCATCATCCCCGAGCTCTACACCCCGTCCGGTGGCTTCAACCTCTCGCAGTTCGACGACGCGGCGTTCAACACCAAGGTGGATGCCGCCAAGGTGGAGCTCGACCGTGCCAAGCAGGCGAAGATGTGGCAGGAGCTCAACACGACTGCCGCTGAGCAGGTCGTCGTGATCCCGACCCGGTTCGGCCGCGACCAGCGCCTGCCCGGTTCGAAGATCGGCAACGCCTACCTGTGGGCTGCCTACGGCTCGTGGCCTTACGGCGACCTGTACGTCTCTCCGTGAGCTAGGCGGGACACGCACTGACCGGCGTGGGGGCGGGGCCATC
>JANMMN010000239.1:0-12547 GCA_031373405.1 Actinomycetes bacterium | reverse complement strand
ATCGGCAGGTCGGTGACGCGCCGATGAATGTTGCCAGCCCGAACATATTCCCGACGTGTGACCGATGCCACCCCAACGCGCACCCAATTCGTTGTGTCCGGTAACAATTTCGTCACGCGGGCGTCACCTTCGACGGCTATGTCCGATTCGCACCGTGCCGGCGTGACCGCGCCGAGACATCGGCGCCCGCTGACGCGTCACCCCGAGGTCAGAGCCGGGGACGCCACCGGGTGCCGAGCAGGGCCTCCTCGACCAGCGCGACCTCACGGGAGGTTCGGGAGAGCCGGGCTCCTTCCTCCTCCAGCGCGCGCAGGGCCGCTGCCAGCGTCTCCGGGTCGACCCGTTGACCCAGCTCCCGACGAGCACCGGCGTACGCCGTGCGTGCCCCGCTCAACGCGGCCTCGACGTGGTGGCTCGCGAACCGGGCGAGCACCAACGGGTGCCGGCGCAGCACGTCGTGCGCGCGGTAGTCGGCCGGGCACTGGTCGAGCAGCCAGATGGCCGCCGACTCCTCCCAGCCGGGGACCCCGGGCGGCCGCACGTCCTTCGGCCACCCGGGAGGCGCGACGGCCGGCGCCATCAGCCCGCTCCCGGTCTCGGCTCAGCCGACCAAGGAGCGCAGCACGTACTGGAGGATCCCGCCGTTGCGGTAGTAGTCCGCCTCGCCGGGGGTGTCGATGCGCAGCACCGCGTCGAACGCCACGGTCGCGCCGCCGGCGCTGACCGCCTCGACCCGCAGGGTCCGCGGCGTACGCCCGTCGTTGAGCTCGGTGACACCGGAGACCGAGAAGGTCTCGGTGCCGTCGAGCCCGAGCGAGTCCGCGGTCTGACCGGCCGGGTACTGCAGGGGAAGCACACCCATCCCGATCAGGTTGGAGCGGTGGATGCGCTCGTAGGACTCCGCGATGACCGCCGCCACACCCAGGAGCGCGGTCCCCTTCGCGGCCCAGTCGCGCGAGGATCCCGAGCCGTACTCCTTGCCCGCCAGGATCACCAGCGATGTGCCCGCGGCAGCGTAGGCCTGAGCGGCGTCGTAGATGAAGGCTTGGGGCGAACCGGCCTGGGTGAAGTCGCGGGTGTAGCCGCCCTCGACGCCGTCGAGGAGCTGGTTGCGGAGCCGGATGTTGGCGAACGTGCCGCGGATCATGACCTCGTGGTTGCCGCGCCGGGAGCCGTAGGAGTTGAAGTCCCGACGGTCGACCCCGTGCTCGGCGAGATACCTGCCCGCCGGGGTGTCCGCCTTGATCGAGCCCGCCGGGCTGATGTGGTCGGTGGTGACCGAGTCGCCCAGCTTGGCGAGCACCCGTGCACCCACGATGTCGACGACCGGGTCGGGGGTGGCGCCCATGCCCTCGAAGTACGGTGGCTTGCGCACGTAGGTCGAGTCGTCAGCCCACGCGAACGTGTCACCGGTGGGGGTCGGCAACGACTGCCACGCGGCGTCGCCAGCAAAGACGTCGGCATAGCGCGAGGTGAACATGTCGGCGTCCAAGGACGAGTCGATCGTGGCCTGGACCTCCGCTGGCGATGGCCAGATGTCTCTGAGGTAGACGGCGTTTCCGTCTGCGTCGGTGCCCAGCGGCTCGGTGGTGATGTCGACGTCCATCGTCCCGGCGATCGCGTACGCCACGACGAGCGGCGGCGATGCGAGGTAGTTCATCTTGATGTCGGGGTTGATCCGGCCCTCGAAGTTGCGGTTGCCGGACAGCACCGACACCACAGCGAGGTCCTCAGTGTTGACCGCGGCACTGACCTCCTCGGGCAGCGGGCCGGAGTTGCCGATGCAGGTGGTGCAGCCGTAACCGACGAGGTGGAACCCCATCTTCTCGAGGTACGGCGTGAGCCCGGACTTGTCGTAGTAGTCGGTGACGACCTTCGACCCGGGGGCCAGCGTTGTCTTCACCCACGGCTTGCTGGTGAGGCCCTTCTCGACTGCCTTCTTCGCCAGGAGCCCCGCCGCCACCATGACCGAGGGGTTGGAGGTGTTGGTGCACGACGTGATCGCGGCGATGGTCACCGCGCCGTGCCCGATCGTGACCTGCTCACCGCCGATCTCGAAGGTCGCGGTGCGCTCGGGGTCCGAGGTGTACGCCGGCAGCGCGGCGTGGAACGACTCACGAGCCTCGGCGAGGACCACCCGGTCCTGCGGGCGCTTCGGGCCGGCGAGAGACGGCACGACGGTGCCGAGGTCGAGCGTGAGCAGCTCGGAGTAGGTCGGCTCGTGCGCCGCGTCGTGCCAGAGTCCCTGCGCCTTGGCGTACGCCTCGACCAGGGCGACCTGCTCCTCCGCACGGCCGGTGAGGCGCAGGTAGCGCAGGGTCTCGTCGTCGATCGGGAAGATCGCGACGGTCGAGCCGTACTCCGGGCTCATGTTGCCGATGGTGGCGCGGTTGGCCAGCGGCACGGCCGCCACTCCGTCGCCGTAGAACTCCACGAACTTGCCGACGACGCCGTGCTTGCGCAGCATCTCGGTGATCGTGAGCACGAGGTCGGTCGCGGTGGCACCGTCGGGGAGCGAGCCGGTGAGCTTGAAGCCGACCACCCGGGGAATCAGCATCGACACCGGTTGGCCGAGCATGGCGGCCTCAGCCTCGATGCCGCCGACGCCCCAGCCCAGGACGCCGAGACCGTTGACCATGGTGGTGTGCGAGTCGGTTCCGACGCAGGTGTCGGGATAGGCCTGGCCGTTTCGAGCCATCACGACGCGGGCGAGCGCCTCGATGTTGACCTGGTGGACGATGCCGGTGCCCGGAGGCACCACCTTGAACTCGTCGAACGCCGACTGGCCCCAGCGCAGGAACTGGTAGCGCTCGACGTTGCGCTCATACTCCAGCGCCACGTTGAGCTCGGCCGCCTGCGGGGTCGCGAAGAAGTCCGCGATCACCGAGTGGTCGATGACGAGCTCGGCCGGTGCGAGCGGATTGATCTTCGCGGGGTCGCCGCCGAGGTCCTTCATGGCCTCGCGCATCGTGGCGAGGTCGACGACGCACGGGACGCCGGTGAAGTCCTGCATGATCACCCGCGCAGGCGTGAACTGGATCTCCTGGGACGGCTCGGAGGCGGCGTCCCAGGAGCCGAGCGCGCGGATCTGCTCCGCGGTGACGTTGGCGCCGTCCTCGGTGCGCAGGAGGTTCTCGAGCAGCACCTTGTGGGTGTACGGGAGGGTCGCCGAGCCCTCGACCGCGCCGACGCGGAAGATCTCGTAGGTCGTCCCGCCGATCTCGAGGTCGGTCCGGGCGCCGAAGCTGTCCTTGCTGCTGCTCTTCGCCATGCGTCGCCATCTCCCTGCATCGTCACGCCGTCCGAGGCCATGACTCCGGTGTGCTCCGTCAAAGTATCTTGACGTCAAGATACTTTATCGTACCCGGACGCGCCACCCCCGACCCGGGCGGGTCGTCCGCCTCAGCGTCCCGGCGGCAGGAGCAACGCGACCGCCTCGACGTGATGCGTCATCGGGAACAGGTCGAACCCACGCACTGATGCCACCCGCCAGCCGGCCGCGCGCACCTGGCCGAGATCGCGGGCCAATGCCGCGGGATCGCAGGCGACGTAGGCGATCGCGCGGGGCGCGAGGTCGAGCACGTGGTCGATGACCGTGCTGCCGGCGCCGCTGCGCGGCGGGTCGAGCACCACCAGGTCGGCATCCGTGACGGTGCCCCGGGCGAGCCACGCCTCGACGGGAGCCTCGTGGATGCGGACCTGCGGAAGGTCGAACAGGTTGCGCCGGGCGTCCGCGCAGGCGGTGACGGAAGCCTCGACGGCATCGATGCGCCCCCCGGCCCCGATCGCCGCGGACAGCGACCCGGCGAAGAGCCCGACGCCGGAGTAGAGGTCGAGCAGATGCTCCCCCTCGCGCGGGTCGAGCGCCTCGCGAACGGCAGTGACCAGCGCGTCGGGGGCGCCCGGATGCACCTGCCAGAAGCCGTCGGCCCGCACCCGCCACTGGCGTCCGGCGGCGGTCTCGGTCACCCAGCGACGCCCGCGCAGACCGGGAACGGCCACATCTGCGGGGAGCCCGGAGGTCGCGTCGCGGACCGAGCCGGGCGGGTCGACCAGCACCGCGCGCTCCCCCGCCGACGTCGCGACGACCTCGACCACCTCGGCCCCCGTCCAGTGCCGTCGGGTGGCCCCCGTCGCGGCCACAGCGTCGGTCACGAGCGGGCAGGCGGTGATCGGAACGACCTCGTGCGAGCGATGTCGACGAAAGCCCAGCCGGCCTTCCGCGTCGGCGGCGTACCGGACCCGGGTGCGCCAGGCGAGGCCCGCACGGTCGCCCTCCACGGCGATCACGTCGACGGCGTCGGCGAGGGGTACGCCGTCGATCTCGCTGATCCCTCCGAGCCGGAGGAGCTGCTCGCGCAGGACCTCAGCCTTGAGCGAGCGCTGGGCTTCCGGGCTCACGTGCTGCCAGTCGCACCCACCGCAGCCGCCGGGGCGCGCGTGCTCGCACGGTGCATCGACCCGGTCCGGCGACGGGGTCAGGACGGCGACCGCGTCCGCGCGCAGGAAGCGCCCCTTCGGACCGGACCCGGTGATCTCGACCTCGACCACCTCACCGGGCAGCGCGTGCCGGACGAAGAGCACCTGGCCGTCGTGCCGGGCCACGCAGTGCCCGCCGTGCGCCACGCGATCGACGGTGACGGTCACGCGGTCGCCGGGCTGCGTCACGGGCGCGGACCGCTGCCGGGCTGCTCGTACTCCGCGGCCACGACCGCGTCCTGCACGTCGGTCGGCGGCTCGCCCTTGCGGACGGCGCCCGCGGCCACCGGCTCGGCGCGGCCAGCGACGAGCTCGCTGGACGCGAGCTGCCACGGCACGGCGCACACCATCACGCCCGGGACGAAGAGCAGTCGGGCCTTGAGCCGCAGCGCGCTCTGGTTGTGCAGGAGCTGCTCCCACCATCGGCCCACGACGTACTCCGGCACGTAGACCACGACGAGGTCGCGCGGGCTGAGCCGATGGAGGTTGCGGACGTAGTCGAGGATGGGCCGGGTGACTTCGCGATAGGGAGAGTCGAGCACCTTGAGCGGCACGGGGATCGCCCGCCGGTCCCAGTCGTCGGACAGGGCCTGCGTCTCTTCGGGATCGACGTCCACGGTCACGGCCTCGAGGTAGGACGGTCGCGTCGCCCGGGCGAACGCCAGCGCGCGCAGTGTCGGCTTGTGCACCTTCGACACGAGCACGATGGCGTGGACTCGCGACGGCAGCGTGACCTTCTCGTCCTCGTCCGCAGCGAGCTCGACCTTGACCTGGTCGTAGTGGCTGCGGATCCCCTGCATGAGCAGGTAGAGCAGCGGCATCGCGATACAGACGATCCAGGCGCCCTTGGTGAACTTCGTCACCAGCACGATCACGAGCACGGATCCGGTCATGACGAAGCCGACGGCGTTCACGGCCCGGCTGCGCAGCATCCTGCGCCGCTCCGCGGTCGTCACGTTGCCGCGCATGAGCCGGTTCCAGTGCCGGATCATGCCCAGCTGGCTCAGCGTGAAGGACACGAACACGCCGAGGATGTAGAGCTGGATCAGGCTGGTGACGTCGGCCTTATAGACGATGACGAGCAGGATGGCGAGCCCCGCCAGGACGACGATCCCGTTGGAGAACGCGAGCCGGTCGCCTCGGGTGTGCAGCTGCCGCGGCAGGTAGCCGTCCCGCGCCAGGACCGAGCCGAGCACGGGAAAGCCGTTGAACGCCGTGTTGGCGGCCAGGGCCAGGATCAGGGCGGTCGAGAACGACACGTAGAGGAACCCGAGGTTGAACTCGCCGAACACCGCGTCGGCGATCTGTGCGATCACCGTCTTCTGCGCCTGGCCCTCGGGCAGCCCGACGAGGTCCTTGTTGAACTCGGTGACCTTGACCTGGGTGTAGAGGGCGAGCCAGGTGATGGCGGCGAACATCGTCATGGCGATCGCGCCGAGCAGGAACAACGTGGTCGCCGCGTTCTTGCTCTTGGGCTTGCGGAACGCGGGCACCCCGTTGGCGATCGCCTCGATGCCGGTGAGGGCGGTCGTGCCGGAGGAGAACGCGCGCGCCACGAGGAAGATCAGGCCGAGCCCGGCGAAGGTCGCCTCGGGCTCGATCTGCCAGCCCGCGCTCTCGGCCAGGAGCACGTCTCCCTGCTGGATGCGGAACAACGCGTAGCCGACCATGCCGAAGATGCCGAGGATGAAGCCGTACGTCGGGATCGCGAACAGGGCACCTGACTCGCGGACCCCGCGCAGGTTCATCAGCGTGATCACGACGATGACAGCGACAGCCCACTGCACCTTGTGCTCGCCGATGATCGGGTACGCCGAGGCGAGGTTCGCGACGGCGGACGCGATCGACACGGCCACGGTCAGGACGTAGTCGACGAGCAGGGCACTGGCGACAAACACTCCCGCGCGCGAACCGAGGTTGGTCGTCACCACCTCGTAGTCCCCGCCACCGCTCGGGTAGGCGTGCACGTTCTGGCGGTAGGAGGCGACGACCACGATGTAGACGAGGACGACCATCGCGGCGACCCACGGTGCCCATTGCTGGGTGAGCGCAAATCCACCGAGGGAGAGCACGAGCAGGATCTCCTGCGTCGCGTAGGCGTTCGACGACAGCGCGTCCGAGGCGAAGACCGGCAGTGCGATCCGTTTCGGCAGCAAGGTGTCGCCGAGCTGCTCACTGGACAGAGCCCGGCCCACGAGGAGGCGCTTGCCGAAATCCGTCACGTTGGACACGTCGCAGAACTGTACGGGGCGGAGCGGCGCGTGGCTGCCAAGCCGACGTGTAGCGTCGTGTCCGTGCACGTCGTCATCATGGGTTGCGGCCGGGTCGGTTCAGCGCTCGCCCACACCCTGGACCAGGCAGGGCACTCCGTCGCCGTCGTCGACCAGGACGCCACCTCGTTCCGCAAGCTGCATCCCGACTTCGGTGGCACGACGGTCACGGGCATCGGCTTCGACCGCGACCACCTCTCGGCGGCCGGGATCCAGCGGGCTCATGCCTTCGCGGCGGTGAGCAGCGGCGACAACTCCAACATCCTCGCCGCACGCGTGGCCCGCGAGACCTTCGGTGTCGAGAACGTCGTGGCTCGCATCTACGACCCCCGCCGGGCCGAGGTCTACCAGCGCCTCGGGATCCCCACGGTGGCCAGCGTCGCATGGCAGACCGACCAGATCCTGCGCCGGATCCTGCCCGAGTCCGTGGGCGACGAGTGGCGCGACGGGTCGGGGCACGTCGCGCTCACCCAGCTGGCGTACGCCGAGGCCTGGGTCGGGCATCGTGTCGTGCGGCTCGAGGCCGAGTCCGGTGCGCGCGTCGCCTTTCTCACCCGCTACGGGGACGGGCTCCTCCCCGACGCGGACACGGTCGTCCAGGCCGGTGACATCGTCCACGTGATGATCGACCCGACCCGCCGCGACCAGCTCGCCGCCGTGTTCGCCCGCGGACCGGAGGCGCACTGATGCGCATCTGTATCGCCGGAGCCGGCAAGGTGGGCCGGGCCATCGCCCGCGAGCTGCTGAGCAACGGCCACCAGGTGCTGCTCATCGACAAGGAGCCGGCCAAGGCCCGGGCCGATGTGGTGCCGGGAGCAGAGGTGCTGCTCGGCGACACCTGCGAGATCGCGGTGCTCGACGAGGCCGACCTTCCCGCCTGCCAGGTGCTCATCGCTGCCACGGGTGACGACAAGACCAACCTCGTCGTGTCGCTGCTCGCCAAGACCGAGTACGGCGTCCCCCGGGTCGTGGCTCGCGTCAACCACCCCAAGAACGAGTGGATGTTCGACGAGTCCTGGGGTGTCGACGTTGCTGTCTCGACGCCGCGCATGCTCTCGGCGCTGGTCGAGGAGGCGGTCACGGTCGGCGACCTCGTGCGCCTGTTCACCTTCCGCCAAGGAAATGCCAACCTCGTCGAGCTGACCCTGACGTCGTCCTCGGCAGTCGTCGGCAAGCGCGTCGGGGAGATGACCTGGCCGGTCGACACGGCCCTCGTCGCCATCATCCGCGACACCCGGGTGATCACGCCTTCCGCCGACGACTCGCTCGAGGCGGGCGACGAGCTCCTCTTCGTCGCCTCCCCCGACCAGGAGGGCTCGCTGGAGGACCTGCTCGGCGGGTGAGCGGCTCGGCTCGACTGAGCTACTCCGCGGGGTCGAGCTCGGGGGCCAGCACGGGCGCCTCCGCGCGGGCCCGGCGGATCACCCGGTAGGACAGGAGCGCCGCGAGCGCGAAGAGCGGCCACCCCATCGCGAGCCGGGCGATCCCGAGCGCCTCGACCGCCCCCGCGAGGTAGAGCGGCAGCTGCACCGCGAGGCGGAGGACGAACACCGCCACGAAGAACCAGGTGGCCAGGGTGTAGGCGCGGCGCTGCTCGGGCACCGCGCGCCAGCCGGTGACGTCCCCCGTGGCAGCACCGACGCCGTAGCCCAGCAGCGGGCGCCCCACCAGGCACGAGATCGACAGGACCACGGCGTACCCGAGGTTGATGAACAGCCCCGGGAGGTAGAAGTCCTCTGCCTTGCCGGTGCGCGAGGCAAGCCAGGCGCAGAAGGCGACCCCGATGAAGCCGGAGAGGACTTGTTGGAGCGACTGTCGTCGGACGAGCCGGAGGATCGCGATGAGCACGCCCGCCCCCACCGCGGCCCAGATGGCCGGCATGAGCGCGCGGCCGTCGACGAGGTAGGCAACGAGGAAGACCACCGACGGGAGGCTGCCGTCGAGCAGTCCGCGCCATCCCCCGATCGCCGTGGCCATGAGCTGCTCGGTGGTGGCATCACCGGGACGCCCCGTGCCGGGCGGGGCACCTTCGAGCACCTCGGCCAGGTGAGCGTGGTGCGCACCGGCCGCGCCGGTGTCCCCCGCGGAGGGAGCGACCGACGGCTCGGCGCCGGGTGGAGGGTCCGGGCTCTCGTCGTGCCGGCTCACTCGGCCACCGAAGGAAGAAGCTCGTAGCGCGGATTGACCATCGAACGCTCGCCGTCGCGCAGGATGATCCGGCCGTGCACCACCATCCGACGTCCCGGCGTGATCCCGGGGATCCGGCGGCGTCCCAGGAACACCACGTTGAGCCGACCGGTGCCGTCGTAGAGGTCGGCCTCCACCGCCGGGGCGTTCGCGACGGGCCGCAGCGTGACCGAGCGCAGCCGGCCCGTCACCGTGACCGTGCAGCCCCCTGGGCAGTCTCGGATGTGCGTGGCGCCCGAGGCGGTGGCGTCGTTCTCCAACCGGTCGGCGTCGACCTCGTTCTGGGTCCGGGTCCAGCGCGAGAGCAGACTGCGCTGCGAGGCCGGGGTCGGGGTCGGGGTGGCGCTCATGGGCCAAGGCTAGCCCGCGAGCGCCGCGGCGTCGGCCTGCGAGGATGCTGCCCGTGTCGGCCGTGACGATCTTCGTGCACGGAGCGGGCTCCTGCCCTGAGACTGCCCGACGCCTGCTCGCCCCGGCGGTGCCACGGGGGTCAGCCGTCGTCGCCCTGGCCGCTCGCGGCTCGGTCGATCGGATCGTCGCGCCGATCGACGAGGGGGCCCGCGTGGCGGGCCACCGGTTGGTGCTCCTCGCCGGCGTCTCCCTGGGGGCGCACGCGAGCGCGCTGTGGGCCGCGGGCACGCACTCGGACGTGCCATTGCTTCTCGCGATGCCGGCCTGGACCGGCGCGCCGGGTGCGGTGGCCGGCCTGACCGCCGCCGCGGCCCACGATCTGGAGCAGCACGGGGTCGACGGCGTGCTCGACCGGCTGCGGGCCGATCCCCTCACCCGCGACGACTGGGTCCTCGAGGAGCTGGTCCGCGGGTGGGCGACCTACCCGGTCGCGGACCTGGTGGCCGCATTGCTGGAGGCGGCCGTGAGTCTGGCCCCGTCAGCGGCGGAGCTGGGCACGATCCTCGCCCCGACCGCAGTCGTGGCCCTCGCCGACGACCCGCTCCATCCCGAGGCTGTGGCTCGGGTGTGGTCCGACGCGATCGCGACGAGCTCCCTCGCCGTGGTGGGCCGGTCCGCCGCGTCCGCCGACAGAGGCGCCCTGGGCCGCGCCGGTCGGCAGGCCCTGGATCTGCTCAGCGGATCTCGGTGATCTCCGGTCCACGTTCGGGCGGCGGCAGCGTGGGGCGCCCTTCGGTGCCGTCCTCCTTGCGCGTGATGCCCTCAGGCACGGCCGTCGGCACGTGCAGCGGGAGCGGGTCTCCGGGTGCCATCGCCTCGTTGCCACGGACGACGACCGAGGCACGCAGCACCGCTTCGAGAGGCGCCGCTGCGGCGGACTCGCGGGCGCCCGCCCCCGAGAACAGTCCGCGAAGGAACCAGCGGGGTCCGTCGACGCCCACGAAACGCACTGGCTGCATGAGCGAGCGGCCGTCAGGCCCGGTGAGCGGCAGGCTCGCATGGAGCTCGGTCCCGAACTCGCCGGGAGCCTCCTCGACGAGGCCCTGGCTGGCGAGGCCGGCTCGGATCTCCCCGCGTACGTCGTCCCAGATGCCGTCTCTGCGGGGTGCCGCGAAGACGGTGAGCTGCACCGCGGAGTCGCCGTGCACGATCGTCACGGCGACCACCTGGTCGGCTGCCTCGTCGACCTCGAGCCGTAGCTCCATCCCGTCGACCCCGGGGACCTGGAGCCCGCCGAGGTCGAGGCGGGTGAGCCCGTCGTCGGGCACCTCGTCCAGGTCATAGGGACCGTCGGACCGGTCGAACCCGGACAGCGACGCACCGGGCGCAGCCACAGCCTCGACGGCGCTGTCGGGCGCCGAGGTGGACTCCGGCTCGAGCACCTCGTCCGGGGCGGGCTGCTCGCTACGACGGCGTCGGAACACCGGGGACTCCTTCGACGGACGACAGGGGGGACGTGCACGTCCCAGGGACGACGCTAGCGGCCGGACGACCCGAAGCCACCCTCGCCCCGGTCGGACCCCGGCAACGTGGTGACCTCGTGGAGGACGGCGTGCTCCACCCGTTGGACGACGAGCTGCGCGATGCGATCGCCGCGGTGGAGCACGACCGGTTCGTGCGGGTCGAGGTTGACGAGCGACACGGCGATCTCGCCGCGATACCCGGCGTCGATCGTTCCTGGTGCGTTGACCAGTGATACGCCGTGCTTCACCGCAAGGCCCGAGCGTGGGTGCACGAACGCGGCGTACCCGTCGGGCAGCGCGATCGCGATCCCCGTCGGCAGCAGCACCCGCTCCCCCGGCGGCACGACTGCGTCGATGGTCGTGAGCAGGTCGACGCCGGCATCACCGGGGTGGGTGTACGACGGCAGGGGCAGGTCGAGGTCGAGGCGACGGACCAGGACGTCGACGGCGTTCGGCGGACGGGTGCTCACGGGTTCACGTCGAGGTTGCGCAGGCTGCTGCGGACGGCACGGTCCTCGCGCGCCCGTTCGACGTCCTCGGCCCTGCCGTTGGCGGTGAAGTGCTCGACCGGCACCTGGATGAACAGCGCAGCCGCCGTCACCGCGACCGGGCCGTCAGGGGCATCGAGCCGACCCACCGCGCGCGTGAACACCTTGCGCCCCTTGACGCCGAGCACCTCGGCCTCGATGTGCAGGGTCGAGCCGACGGGAACAGGGCGCCGGAAGTCGGTCTCGAGGCGACCGGTGACAGCCGACGCGGACAGCAGCCAGTTGAGCGAGCCGAGGGCGTCGTCGAACGCCGTCGTCAGCAGACCGCCGTGGGCCAGGCCAGGCGCGCCCTGGTGCTCGTCGGTGACGGTGAAGGTGCCGCGCAGGCGCAAGCCTTCCGCGGCGGTGAGTCTGAGCCGCAGGCCGGTCGGGTGGTCGGCGCCGCAGCCGTAGCAACGGCTGTAGTGGCTCGGGATCGGCTCCCCGGGCGCCGGGGCCAGCGGGCTGCGGTCCGGCAGCACCGCGTCGGCCGGAGGCGTCGTCGGCAGCAGGCCGCCACGGGACGGGATCGCCGGCTCGGAGGTGCTCGTCACGGTCACCGACCCTACCCGTCGGACACAGGGGCCGGTCGTGGCAGGCTGGTGATCGTGAGCGCGACAGGACCTGAGGTCGGCGCCCCCGCTGAGGGCGTCGACGGCACGACCGTGGCCTACCGCGAGCGGCTGCACGCCCCGTGGCCGGTGTGGATGATCACGTCGGCGCTGAGTGCGGTCCTCGGCCTCGCCTACGGCTACCCCCTCGGACGCACGGCCGGCATCGTCACCTTCGTGCTCGCCCAGGCTGTGGCCGCGGGTCTGCTGCTGGCCGCCGCACCCGTCCTCGTCGTCGACGACCGCGTCCTCCGCGCCGGTCGGGCTCGGTTGCCGCTGCGGCACGCCGGACGGATCGCACCGCTGGATCCGCAGCAGTCACGCGAGGTCCGCGGCCCGCGCGCCGACCCGGCGGCGTACCTGTGCACCAGGGGCTGGATCAGCAGCACCGTGCTCGTCGAGGTCGACGACGCCGACGACCCGCACCCGTACTGGCTGCTGTCCACCAGGCATGGCGAGCGCCTCGCTCCGATCCTCGCTGCCGCCCGCGATGCCGCGCGCGAGCCCCGCGACTCCTGACCCTGTCCCGGCGTGCGACTGCCGCGTGGCCGCGCGCGTGGCAGGCTGTCCCCACACCGCACGCACGCTGGAGGGCACGC
>JANMMN010000206.1:0-6112 GCA_031373405.1 Actinomycetes bacterium | reverse complement strand
TCGACGTCAAGGTCGAGGCGCTGTTCGACGACGGCACCCGGCTGGTGGTGGTCCCCGATCCGATCGGGGGAGGCCACCTCGGCGATCTCGCTCCTGGCGCGGTCGAGGTGGCGGCACCGCTGGAGCGCGACGTCGCGGTCGACGCCGAGCGTGCAGCGCGGCTGGGCCTGGTCGAGCTCGAGGTCACGAACACGGCCGAGGTCCCGATCACGGTGACGAGCCACTTCCACTTCTTCGAGGTCAACCCACGACTGTCCTTCGACCGGGCCGCGGCGTACGGCCGGCACCTCGACATCGCTGCGGGCTCCACGACACCGTTCGCGCCCGGCGACACCGTGCGAGTGCGGCTCGCGCCGATCCGCGGGGCACGCGTCGTGATCGGATTCGCCGGCTTGGTCGATGGTCGGCTTGACGCGCCGGGCGCCAAGGAACGTGCGCTGAAGCTGGTGCGCGCCACGGGATTCCTCGACACGGGCGCTGCATCGAACCTGGCCCCGGACTCTGCGGTGGCTGCGATGCGCGCCCACCTCGCCGCGAACCCGCAGGTGCAGGCATGACCCTCAACCCCAACGCGCACGCCGACGTCTACGGCCCGCGCACGGGCGACCGCGTCCGGCTGGGCGACACCGGGCTGGTCGTGCAGGTGGAGGCGCACAGTCAGCCCGACGACGACGAGTTCCTGCTCGGGTTCGGCAAGACCGCTCGCGACGGTATGGGTCTGCGCGCGGTCCCGACCACGGAGTCGTGCGACACCGTGATCAGCAACGTCCTGGTCCTCGATGCGGTGCTGGGGATCCGCACCGCCAGCATCGGGATCAGCGCAGGACGCATCGTCGGGGTGGGTCGAGCCGGAAACCCTGACACCACCGACGGGATCGACATCGTGGTGGGCACGGGCACCGTGGTCATCAACGGTGAGGGCCTCATTGCGACCGCGGGTGCCGTCGACACCCACGTGCACCTCCTGTCGCCCCGGGTCATGGAGGCGGCGCTCGCCTCGGGCGTCACGACCGTGATCGGTCAGGAGTTCGGACCGTTCTGGGGCGTCGGCGTCAACGCTGCGGGGCCCTTGCGTTCGGCGTACGCCGCGTTCGACGCCTTTCCGATCAACGTCGGCCTTCTCGGGCGCGGGTCGGTGTCACGTCGCGGCTCGATGATCGAAGGCCTCGAGGCCGGCGTGTGCGGGTTCAAGGTGCACGAGGACACGGGTGCGCACCTTCGCTCGCTGGACACCTGCCTCACCGTGGCCGACGAGTACGACGTGCAGGTGGCGGTCCACACCGACGGCCTCAACGAGGGGCTCTCGGTCGACGACACGCTGGCGGTGTCCGACGGCCGCGGGTTCCACGCGTATCACGTCGAAGGGTGCGGTGGCGGGCACACCCCCGACGTCCTGCGCCTCGCCGGGGTGCCCCACGTGATCGCCAGCTCGACCAATCCGACGCTGCCGTTCGGCCGGGACGCCGTCGCCGAGCACTTCGCCATGATCATGAGCGTCCATGCGCTCAAGGCAGACCTCCCGGGCGACGCTGACATCGTGCGCGCCCGGGTGCGTGCGGTGACGATGGCGGCGGAGAACGTGCTGCACGACCGCGGTGTCATCCCGATCACGTCGAGCGACGCGCAGGGGATGGGTCGTGCGGGGGAGACGGTGCGACGTACCTTCCAGCTCGCGTCGGTGCTCAAGCCGGCCGACGACGACGCGCCGCACGACAACGACCGGGTGCTGCGCTACCTGGCCAAGCTCACGATCAACCCGGCGCTCGCACACGGGCTCGCGCACGAGGTGGGGTCGTTGCAGCCGGGGCGGATGGCCGACGTCGTGCTGTGGTCTCCGGCCTTCTTCGGCGCCAAGCCGTTCCTCGTGCTCAAGTCGGGGCTGCCTGCGTGGGGGACGGTCGGGGACCCCAACTCGGTCATCGACGCGGCGGAGCCGAGGGTGATGGGTGCGCAGTTCGGGGGCATCGGAGGAGCGGCGGTCGACCTCGCGGTGCTGTTCACCAACGGCGCGGCGGTCGACGCCGGCTCCGACGTGTTCCCGACCCGCCGCCGTCGCGTGGCGGTGCGCGGCACCCGCGACGTGGGCCTGGCTCAGATGCACCGCCACCGCGACAGCGCCTCTGTGCTGGTCGACCCTCGCGGCGCCAAGGTCACCCTCGACGGCGAGGAGCTCACGATGGACCCCGTCCAGCACGTCCCCCTCTCGCGCCTCTACCACCTCTAACCCCCGCCACCCGCGGTCGACGACACCTCGCGGCACTGCGGGGTGGGTCGGAGGGGTGGACGTGGCGATGGGATGATGGGGACGTGAGTACGCCGAACCCTGCTGCCCGGATGCCGATGCGCGGCGCCGTCGACCTCGCCGCGCTCGCCGCCGCCCGTGAGGCCCAGGCTGCCGCCGAGAAGCGGATCGCCTCCGGTGACGTGCCCGAGCCGTCCGGGCTCGTCGTCGACGTCGCCGAGGCCGACTTCCAGGCTGAGGTGCTCGACCGCTCGTTCCAGGTGCCCGTCCTGGTCGACCTCTGGGC
Source organism: Actinomycetes bacterium (assembly GCA_031373405.1). GTDB lineage: Bacteria > Actinomycetota > Actinomycetes > S36-B12 > CAIYMF01 > Longivirga. Next base: position 3,584 of record JANMMN010000206.1, on the reverse strand, counting down.
AGAGTGGTGCCAGCCGTGCAAGGCGCTCTCCCCGATCCTGGAGAAGCTCGTCGCCGAGGCAGCCGGCACGTGGGTGCTCGCCAAGGTCGACATCGACGCTAACCCGCGGATCTCGCAGGCCTTCGGCGTGCAGTCGATCCCCACGATCTACGCCGTGGTCAAGGGCCAGCCGATGGAGCTGTTCCAGGGCGCGCTGCCCGAGGCGCAGGTGCGCGAGTTCCTCGCCGAGATGCTCCGCGTCGCAGCAGCCAACGGCGTCACCGGCCGGATCGGGGAAGCGACACCCGACGGGAGCGTGCCGGTGGACGAGCCTGCGGCAGACCCGCGGTTCGATGCGGCGTACGACGCGATCGAGGTCGGCGACTGGGACACCGCCGAAGCCGCCTACCAGGCGGTGCTCAACCAGTCACCGGCTGACTCCGACGCCCGGGCCGGGCTGACCCAGGTCGCGTTGCTCCGGCGCACCGACGGGGCAGATCCGGTGGCCGCGTTGCAGGCCGCGGACGCGGCCCCCGGCTCGGTCGACGCGCAGTCGCTCGCGGCAGACATCGAGCTGCTCACGGGGCAGGTCGACGCGGCGTTCGGCCGCCTGGTGGAGCTGGTTCGTCGGACGGCGGGTGACGAACGGGGTGCGGCCCGTGACCACCTGCTCGACCTCTTCACCTTGGTCGACCCCGCAGACCCCCGCGTCGCCACCGCCCGCAGCGCCCTCGCCAACGCCCTCTACTGACCAGGCCCGAGCACTGACGAACCCGGTGCGATGAATGTGGCGTGGGTTCGGTCCTATCGAACCTATGGACCCTTCACCCCTGGTCAGGGGTCGCGGATGGTGCTGTCGTAGGTGTAGTCGGAGTAGGAGCGCTCGTCCTCCTTCGGCTCGATGTGGGTCGAGACGTGGACGCCGTCGAGCGCGCCGAGGACCTCGCCCTCCACGACCTCCACGAGATCGTGAGCCTGCTGCACCGACCAGGCTCCCGGGACGAGCACGTGGAAGGACACGAAGCGGGTGCGGCCGCTCTCCCTGGTCTGGAGCCCGTGGAAGTCGACGTCGGCGCTGCGGTGCCGGTCGAGCACCGCGGTCACCAGGGCCACGTCGGCCGGCGCCAGCGCGGCGTCGAGCAGCGCGGAGGTCGACGAGGCGACCAGCCGCGACCCGACCACCAGGATGTTGAGGGCGACCGCGATCGCGACGATCGCGTCGAGCGGCAGCCATCCGGTGATGCCCACCAGGAGTACGCCGAGCACCACGCCGACGGAGGTCCACACGTCGGTCATCAGGTGCGTTCCGTCGGCCGACAGCGTCGCTGACCGGTGGGCTCGCCCGACCCGGATCAGGAGCAGTCCGACGCCGGCGTTGATCGCGGTGGCGACCAGTGACACGGCGAGGCCGAGGCCGAGTCGTTCGAGCTCTTGGGGGTGGAGCAGCCTTTGGACGGCCGACACGAGGATGACGGCGGCCGCGACGAAGATCATCAGACCCTCGATGGCGGCGGAGAAGTACTCCGCCTTCCCGTGGCCGTAGTGGTGGTTGTGGTCAGCCGGCCGCGCGGCGACGGTCAGGGCGATCAGCGCGATCACCGCGGCCACGAGGTTGACCACCGACTCGGCCGCATCCGAGAGCAGGCCGACGGAACCGGTGAGCAGGTAGGCACCGGTCTTGAGGCCGATGGTGAGCACCGCGGCCAGGATCGAGAGCCACGCGTACTTGCGCAGGTCGACGTGCACCGGCAGCGCGACGGTGCCCGGGCCGCTCATACCACCCTCCCTGTCGGGATCGATCCTCTCACCGCCCGGAGGGGACCTGCTGGGTGATGCAGTGCACGTTGCCCCCGCCGAGCAGGATCTCGCGCCCTGGCACGGTGGCGACCCGGCGGCCCGGGAAGAGCGCCTCGTACGTCGCGATCGCGTCCGCGTCGCGCGGGTCGTCGAACACGGGGAGCACCACGATGCCGTTGCCGATGTAGGAGTTGACGTACGACCCCGCGAGCCGCTCACCCGCGACCCGCGGCTGCGAGCCCGGGACCAGGTCGACCCCGTCCGCCTCGTCAGCGGTGATGCTCAGCGGTCCCGGCTGGTGGATCCGCACGACGGTCAGCGGTCGTCCTGCCGCGTCGGTCTCGCCCTCCAGGATCGCCAGCGCCTCGGCGGAGCGCTCGAACTGCGGGTCGTCGACGTCGTCGGTCCAGGTGAGCATCACGACGCCGGGCGCGGCGAAGCGAGCGAAGTTGTCGATGTGCCCGTCGGTCTCGTCGTGGAGGACGCCGCGAGGCAGCCAGATGACCTTCGACGTGCCGAGGTGTGCGTGGAGCTGTTCCTCGATCTGCTCGAGCGAGAGGTGCGGGTTGCGGTTGTCGTTGAGCAGGCACTCCTCGGTGGTGAGCACCGTGCCCTCGCCGTCGACGTCGATCGAGCCACCCTCGAGCACGATGTCGGGGCGGTACGCCGGGACCCGCTCCAGGTCGCAGATCTTCGGTCCGACGAGATCGTCGGCGTCCCAGGGGAAATAGAGACCTCCTCGCAGACCGCCCCATGCGTTGAAGCGCCACGAGACGCCACGGACGTCGCCCGTGCCGTTGACGACGAAGCTCGGCCCCGTGTCGCGCACCCAGGCGTCGTTGGTGCTGGTCTCGACGAGGCGGACGTGCGGGGGCAGCAGCCCGCGTGCCACGGGGTACTGCGCGCGAGACACGAGCACGGTGACCGGCTCGGCCGTCGCGATCGTCTCGATGAGCGTGCGCCACGCGCGTTGTGCCGGCTTGGCCCCGAGCCGCCAGTTGTCGGTGCGCTCCGGCCACACGAGATAGCAGCCGGCGTGGTCGTCCCACTCGGCGGGCATGCGGAAGCCGTCGGCGGCGGGGGTGGTCGACAGGGTCTCGGACATGGGGAGAGCGTGCCACGAGCCTGACCGGGTCGGATGACCTGACGGGTGAGTCGCCGAGGCGGTGCGAGCTGACCTGGCCCGGTCAGCCAGGCCGATCGGGTCAGGTGGGACGCAGCCAGAGGGCGCCGAGAGGTGGGACGCGGACCGCCGCGGAGAACGGTCGACCGTGCCAGGGGACCTCCTCCGCGACGATCGACCCCAGGTTGCCGACCCCCGAACCGCCGTAGACCTCGGCATCGGTGTTGACCACCTCGTCCCACGTGCCGCCGAAGGGAAGTCCGACGCGGTAGCTCTCGTGCGGGCCGCCGGAGAAGTTGGCGATGCAGGCGAGCACGGCGTCGTCGTGGCCCCAGCGCAACCACGAGAACGAGTTGCCCGCGGAGTCGTCGGCGTCGATCCACTCGAAGCCGCCGGGGTCGTTGTCGCGCTGCCACAGGGCCGGCGTGTCGCGATAGACGCGGTTGAGGTCGGCGATGCACCGCTGCACGCCACGGTGGTCGGCGTTGTCGAGCTGCCACCAGTCGAGACCGCGGGCCTCGCTCCACTCGGCGTACTGCGCGAACTCCGATCCCATGAACAGCAGCTGCTTGCCCGGGTGCGCCCACATGAAGGCGAAGTACGCGCGCAGGTTGGCGAGCTGCTGCCAGTGGTCTCCCGGCATCTTGCCGACGAGCGAGCCCTTTCCGTGCACGACCTCGTCGTG
>JANMMN010000205.1:0-2120 GCA_031373405.1 Actinomycetes bacterium | reverse complement strand
CCGCGGGAGTAGCCGGTGACCTGGGCGTCGATGTCGAACTGCTCCAGCACCGCGGTGAGCGAGCCGACGACGGCATCGGAGGCCTTGCTCGTGGACTTGTGCACCGCCCCCGGCTTGAGCGCACCGTGCGGAGGCAGGTGGTAGACGATCTCACCGGAGAGCGGGAGCTGCACCATGCTCGACGGGGACGTCGGCAGCGGGTCGGCCACGGCGCTCGCCGGTGAGCTGATGATGGCGCCCGAGGTGAGGTCGACGATGAGCGTCGAGGTGTCGTCCGGGTCGATGGCCGCATCGGGCTCGGTGAGGTCGACAGCGACCTCCTCGGAGCGCCCGCGGCGTCCACGCCGGCGCGGCTCGTCGGCGACCAGCGGGGACTCGAAGGCGACATCGCCCGCGAGCAGGCCGAGCCCCTCGTGGGACCTGGCCTCGGCGGCCGCCCTGCGACGGCCGCGACGGGTCGTGCTCTCGCCGGTGGCCACGCCCTCGGGAGTCTCGACGGGAACCCGGCCGAGAACCCGGTCACGCACGTAGCGGAGCCGCTCGGGCACCGCCGCCACCGGCGTCGCGGTGGCCACGAGGACGCCGAAGGTGACCAGCAGCACGAGGAACAGCGAGGCGACGACGGGATGGGTCGCGGAGACCAGCGGGGCGGAGGCGAGCCAGCCGAGCCAGCCGCCGCCGGACTGCATGGCCGCACTGCCGTCCGCCGGCAGCGGGGTTCCGTGCGCGATGTGAACCAGGCCGCAGACGGCGAGCACCAGCGCACTCCAGCCGATCGTCACGCGACCGTTGGCGGAGCTCTGGTCGGGGTGCCGCAGCACCCGCCAGGCGAGCCCGAGAAGCAGGAACGGCAGCGCCCAGTCGAGCGAGCCCAGGGCTCCGGTCACCACCGCTGTGACGAACCCGCCCAGACCGGAGGTGATGTCCCACCACACGGCGAAGGCGACCAGGATCGCGGCCGCCACGAGCACGAGACCCAGACCGTCGCGACGGTGCGCCGGGTCGAGCTCGCGCGCGCCGTGACCGACGCGGCGCACCGTGCCGCCGAGCACGTGACCGAGCCCGAGCCATACCCCGCGGACGACCGCGGTGACCGCGGCCAGGATCGGTGCCAGCGGAGACGGGCGCGCAGCCGTGCTCCGAGCAGGGGCCGACCGCGCCGAGGAGGACCTCGCCCGGGCGGGCGCGGCCTTGCTCGTGCGGCTCGTGGGGGAAGTCCCGGACCGGCCCGACCCCGAACGGGGACGCGGCGGCACGGGCGTACGGGTCGCCATGATCGCGAGCGTACTCACACGGACCCCACGGGCCCCTCACGCCACACCGGTCTGCTGCCCGCTGGCCGGTCGTGGGTGGGGGAGTCAGACCTCGACGACGACCGGGACGATCATCGGGCGGCGGCGGTGCTGGTCGTTGACCCAGCGGCCGAGCACGCGACGCACGAGCTGCTGGAGGGCGTACTGGTCGGTGTTGCCGTTGCGCAGGGCGTCCTCGACGGCTTCCTTGATCTTGGGCAGCACCGCGTCGAAGCTGGCGTCGTCCTCGACGAAGCCGCGGGCCTGGATCTCCGGACCCGCTGTCACCTTGCCGTCGACCGAGTCGACGACCACGAAGCAGGTGATGAAGCCTTCGGTGCCGAGCACCCGGCGGTCCTTGAGCGAGGACTCGGTGAGGTCACCGACGCTCGCGCCGTCGACGTACACATAACCGCACGGGACGGCTCCGACGACGGAGGCCTTGCCGTCGACGAGGTCGATCACGCCGCCGTCGAGGGTCAGCATGATCCGCTCGGCCGGGACACCGGTCGCGAGGGCGAGCTCGGCGTTGGCCTTGAGGTGGCGGGGCTCGCCGTGCACCGGCATGACGTTCTTGGGCTTCACGATGTTGTAGCAGTAGAGCAGCTCACCGGCCGCGGCGTGCCCGCTCACGTGCACCATCGCGTTGCCCTTGTGCACGACCTTCGCGCCGAGGCGGGTGAGGCCGTTGATCACGCGGCTGACGGCGTTCTCGTTGCCGGGGATGAGCGACGACGCGAGGACCACAGTGTCGCCGGGGCCGACCTTGATCTGGTGGCTGTTGTTGGCGATGCGCGAGAGCGCCGCCATCGGCTCGCCCTGCGACCC
>JANMMN010000100.1:0-4743 GCA_031373405.1 Actinomycetes bacterium | reverse complement strand
AGCCGGCAGGCAGGCGACGCGTGCCGTCGGGCAGGACCGCGAACGTGCTGGGGAGCTCGACCGCCGCCGTGCCTGTGTTGACGAGAAGGCTGAAGGCACCGCTGAAGCTGACCGCTCCGAAGTTGAGCGCCACATCCAGGGTGAGCTGGCCGGCGACGCCACCACCGCCGATGAGCAGGTTGCCGTTGAGCGTCACCGGGCCCAGTGGGGCACCGAGGTCGAGGGTGGCGTCGGTGACCTTGAGCTGGACCACCCGGACGCCGTTCACGGTCTTCTGCTGGAATCCGAAGGACCCGTTGAGCGAGACCCCGCCCGCCCCTCCGAGCAGCACGAAGACGTTCGCCCCGGCGATGCTGAGGTAGGGCCCGGCATCCAGGTTCAACGTCAACGTGGCGACCCTCGTGCCGGCAGCGAACCCACCAGCCCCGTTGCCGACCCGCCAGGACGCAGCACCCGAGCCGGACGAGGTCACCAGGTCGAGCTTCGTGTCGCCGGTGAGGTCACCGATGGCCAGGTACGTGCCCGATCCGGTGACGCTGCTCGGCGCTCCCCAGCCGAGCCAGTCGCCGACCACGGGGGCCGAGACGGCGTGCAGAGCAGGGTCGGACGTGCCCACTCCGCGGGTGAGCCCGGTGAACGCGCCCCCGGCGATGGCGGTGTAGGAGATGACCTCGGTGCCGATCCGGAGCGAACCCGTCGCGGCGAAGCCGGTGATCGAGAGCACCTTCAGGGTCGTCGCGTCGATAGCGAGCCCCTGGGCGCCGTCGAGGGCCGCGTCCTGGTCGACCACGGCCGACGCGGGTCGCCCCTGGTTGAGCGCCACCGAGAGGTCGCTCGTGCCGGTACGCCGGACCACGTCGAGCCAGCCGTTGCCGTCGACGTCGGCCAACGAGACCACCTGGCTGCCCATCAGGGTCAGTGCCGTCCACGCGGAGAATGCTCCGGCGCCGTCGCCGAGGTGCACCGAGTCGGCGGTCGCGGCGTTGCCGGACCCCAGGTAGAGGTCGGCCTTGCCGTCGTTGTCGACGTCGCCGAGGGCGATGACGATCGTGTCCGCGACAACCGCCGAGCCGCCCAGGGTCAGGACGACACCGGCGGCGAAGCCCTTCCAGCCGCCCGTCGCGTCGTCGATCCCCAGGTTGGCGTACCGGGTGACCGTGGTCCCGCTCGCGATCAGGACGTCGGCACGGGCACCTGGGACGAGAGCACCGACCGCGATGGACCGCGCGGCCGTGCCGAGGCCGGCGGCTGGGGAAGCCGCACGCAGCAGCCCGGTGCCGTCGTTGAGGAAGAGCAGGGTTGCGGCGGTGGTGCCGACCACCAGGTCGGCGCGAGTGTCGCCGTCCACGTCCCCGAGCGCGAGTGCCGTCACGCTCGTGGTAGCGAGCCCGACCAGGATGCCGGGAAGGGTGTCGAAGGGATCGCCTGCGCCGTCGTTGAAGTACACGATCACGCCGGTCTGCGTACCGACCACCAGGTCGGGTCGGGAGTCGCCATTGAGGTCTCCGACGGCCAGCGCGGTCGTGACCTGGGGCTGCAGGCCGAAGGCGATCGTGTCCGTCACTGCGCCGTCGGCCGCGGACCTGGTGTTGACGGCGAGGGTGAAGTCGCCCGTCACCGAGATGCCGGGTACCGAGAACGTCACCTTGCCGCCGAGGCGTCCGGCCAGACCACCGGTCTTCGGTCCGGCCGGTGCAGCGCCGTCCGGGTCGCCGCTGATCACGAGGAAGCCGGAGCCGTTGGTGAGCGTGACGTAGGAGGTGGTGCCGTCACCGAACGAGGCACTGATGTTGCGCAGCGCGATCCGGGTCACGGCGACCCCTGCGACGGTGGCCGACTCGAAGACCAGGTCGCCCGAGAGCCGCTGGCCGAACATCGCGAGCACGACGTTGGTGCCCTCGATCCGCAGGTACGGCCCGGCCGGGACGTTGAGGCTGACGGAGCTGCCTCCGAGGGAGAACTGCTGGGACACCGCGGAGGTGGTGGTGTTGACGAGCAGGGCGAAGCTCCCGGAGACGGTGACTCCGGCTCCCGGCGGGAGCAGCAGCGCGACGTCACCGGACACCCGCCCGGCGAGACCGCCGGCGGTGACCACGAACAGTCCGGACCCGTTAGTGAGCTCGACCCCACCGTCGGCCGTGCCGAGACGCAGCGTCACGTGGTCGGCCGCGATGCGGACGATCTTCGACGGCGCGGTGCCCGCGGGTGCTCCGGGGCTGACCGGCAGCGTCACCTGCTCGAAGGCGAACACACCGCTGAGTGACTGACCGGCGATCGTGATGGACGCCAGTGCCGACGCGGTGCCCAGCTGCACCCGGAAGGACTGCGCGGGCAGCAGGACACCGGTGGGAGCGGCATACGTCGCCGTGATGAGCGTGCGCTGCGCCGTCGTGGTGTTGATCCGGACTTCGGCGGGCACGAGCACCACGACACCCGGCACGTTGACGGTGATGCCGGCCACGACGATGCCGACGACTCCGCTGGGTCCGAACTCGAGCGAGCCGCTGGTGATCGACACGACCACCGGACTGGTGGTGCCGGACGGGTCACCCAGCCTCAGCTCGACTGCCGTACCGCCGGCTAGGGCGGAGGTGCCGAGGTTGAGCTTGAGCACTCCCCCGGCGCCGCGCTCGAAGCCGAACGCACCGGTGAGGCTCTGACCCGCCACCGCGATCGTCATGCTCGAGGCGACGAACTTGGCGAACGGCACCACCGTTCCGGGGGTCGGAAGGGCGGACACCGTCGCCAGGGGGAGTCCGAGGAGTCCGCTTGTTGTCGAGGCGTTGAACTGCACGGTGACGGTGCCTTCGACCGTGACGCCCGGGATCCCGACGATCCTGATCGTGCCCGTGATGTCGAGCGCGCGATTGCCCGTGGAGTCCGCCGCGATCCCCCCGACGGCGTCGGTGATGTAGACGCCCACGGCGGCCGGGTTGATGGCCCCGCCCTCGAGGAAGGCCGGGCCCTGACCCATGAAGATCGTCACGTGCTGGGCGACGCCGAACGTCAGCGAGCCACCTGAGGTGAACGAGATCGACCCGCGCACCTCCACGAAGTCGCCGAGCTTGAACGTCCCGGTGCCGGTGACGCTCACGTAGGGGCCGGAGACCGTCGCCTTCTCGCTGTCGGAGAACACGATCGGGATCGCCGTGGTCCCGATGGTGATGACCTCGTCGATGGCGGAGGTGGTGCTGTTGAACTTCACGCCCACGCTGACGTTCGCCTCGAACGCCGAGCCTCCGCTGCCGGCCCGCGCGCTGCCGGCGAAGGTGCCCGCAGCGCCGGCGGTCGTGATGAGGAACGCGCCTTGGGCGGCTTCGACGATCACGCCCGGCACCTGGACAGCGACCTCGGAGAAGCCGATGCGGGTCTGGGCCGACGGCGTGTTGAGCGCGACCCGAGCACCCGCCGTGCTGCCGCCCAGGACCAGGTCGAGGTCGAGGTCGGAGCCGGGGAGCCCGCTCGGCTCGATGTTGGTCAGGGCGACGTACTTCGCGGACCCGTCGACCGCACCCGTAGCCACGGCGCGGCTGTTGCGCATCCCGAGCCACGAGGCCCCCGTGCCGCCCTTGTTGAGGTACAGCAACGGGTCGGTGTCGGTGCCGACCAGGAGGTCGAGGGTGCCGTCGCCGTCGACGTCACCGATCGCGATGCTGCGTCCCACTGCGGTGGCAGCACCGACCGCCTGACTGGTGAAGCCCTTCCACGGCTGGCCCGAGGTGACGGACGCGCCGGTTGCGTGCGCCACCGGGGTCGCACGGGTCAACGACGTGAACGTCGTGGCGGTGCGCCCGGTGTAGCTGATCAGCTCGCCGCCGACCCGCACCGAGCCGGCGTCGGCGTACCCCTCGGTGGACACGACCGTGATCGTGGCGACCTCCGCCGCGGTCAGCTCCGCCGTGAGCGTTGTGACGGGTACGAGCCCGGCGTTGAGGAGCAGGGTCGGCGCGGCGCCGTTGTTGGCGACGACGATGTCGGCGAACCCGTTGCCGTCGAGGTCGCCAACCACCAACGAGGTCGCCACCAGCGTGTTGGCCGTGGTGATTGCCTCGCTGCGCGACCACACGCCCAGGTCGACGCGGCTGAGGTAGGCCTGGTGCGCCACGGCGTTGCCAGCCAGGACGAGGTCGAGCAGCCCGTCGTTGTCGAGGTCGACGATCGCGATCGCCGCGGTCGTCGTGTCGGTGCCGAAGGAGGTCAGCAGCTCGAGCCCGAGCCAGGCCGAGGTCGGTGTCGTGCGGCGCAGGTTGCGGTACACCAGCGTCTTCGCGGTGCTGCCGCTGGCGCCGAAGGCGAGGTCGGCGAAGCCGTCCCCGTCGAGGTCCCCGACCGCAACCGAGGTCGCGTTGGTCGTCGCAAGGGTCACCGGAGTCGTCGTCACGAACGGGCGCCAGGTCCGCACCGTCTTGTCACCAGTAGTCGTGGTGACGATCGTCTCGGTGAAGCCCTGGTTCTTGTAGACGGCGCTATTGCCCGAGCGAACCACGACGATGTCGAGCAGGCCGTCCTCGGTGACGTCGACGAGAGTGGCCGACACCACGGCGCCGGACCCGCCCGTGAAGCTGGTCGCCGTCGCCTCGAAGGCCGAGCCGGCGATGCCGAGGTAGAGCGATGCGCCGGTCGTCGTGCCGAGCAGGACGTCGACCTTGCCGTCGCCGTTCACGTCGCCCGTGGCGACCGACACCGACGCCGCGCTGCCGATCGTCGTGCTCGGGTCGCCGAAGTCGGTCCGGTTGCCGCGGC
>JANMMN010000148.1:0-2138 GCA_031373405.1 Actinomycetes bacterium | reverse complement strand
CGCTGACGCGGACCCACCCGTCGCTGAGCTCGAGCAGGCTGTCGGCCGACGCGCTGGTCTCCCAGAGCCCGTACAGGGTGAAGCCGGCGACGAGCAGCAGGACCACGCGGAGCTCGCGCGGCGAGAGCCCGGTGGCGGCGGCGAGCGGGAGCACCCAGAGCAGGTACCACGGCTGCACGACCGGACCGAGAGCGATCACGGCGAGGAACGCGAGCACCAGGGAGCGGGGCGCGGACCTTCCCTCGGGCTTGAGGCAGAGCCACGCGAGAACACCCACCGCGATGAGCATGCCGATCCCGCGGAACAGTGCGACGGTCACGTCGACAGGGTCGCCGAGCCCGAACCAGCTCAGCAGGTTGCCGCTGGCCAGCCCGAGAGCCGTCGCAGGCGAGAGCCAGGTGCGCACCTCCCCGGGAGTGGTGAGGGCGCGGATCCACCCGAGCCCACCCCCGACCGCTATCGCAAAGCTGCCGTACGTCACCGCGGCGACCCCGGCCGACTTCACCCAGGCGACGATCCGCTCGCGCATCCCGGCACGGGTCCCGGCCCAGATGAGGCCGACGAACGGGAGGGCGAGGAGCCCGATCGGCTTGACCATCGAGCCGAGCGTCACGAGCACCACACCGGAGACCCCACGGCCTTCGATGGCAAGGACGAGACCGGCGGTGATGAGGCCGATCATCAGGGCGTCGTTGTGCGCGCCGGACACAAAGTGCATGAGCACCAAGGGATTCATCACGCCGAGCCACAGCGCCTTCGACGCGTCGATGCCGCAGTGGAAGGCGAGTCGCGGGAGGTAGATCGCGAGCATCGCGACACCGGCCACGGCGATGAGGCGGAACGCGATGACCGCGAGATAGGGGTTGTCGCCGACGAGTGCGGCGACGCCGCGGGAGAGGGTGAGGAAGAGCGGGCCGTACGGCGTCGGCGTCTGGCTCCACATCGGGTCGACGCCGTCGCGGAACCAGCCGGGGATCGACGAGACGCCGTTGAGGTAGGGGTCGACGCCGCCGAGCACGAGCTTGCCCTGGGCGAAGTAGGAGTAGGCGTCGCGGCTGAACAGCGGCGGTGCCAGCAGCAACGGCGCGATCCACAGCGCCAGCACCCACCACAGACGGCGGACGTCACGCAGGTGTCCGGCGAGCACGTCGGAGCCCACGACGAGCCACGCCTGCAGGAGCAGGGCACCGCCGAGGATCACCGACGCGCGCGAGACGAGCGTGCCGAGGTCGGTGGTGCGCAGCGTGTGCACGAGCGGGACGTCGGTCAGTCCCTCGAGCGGCAGCCACCCCACGCCGAGCGCACCGATCGCCATCACGAGGGTCGCGACGAGCCCGGGCACGGCGTACCGCAGGGTGAACGCGAGACCCGAGTCGGACAGCGCGAGGTCGTCGTCTCGGGGGTCGACGGCGCTCATGAGTCACGAGGGTACAAGCGGTGCACAGGGGAGTCCGACCACGAACCAGGACATATCGGCGTGATCCGTGTCGCTCCCGGCAGTGATCGCCCGGAATCCGGAGGTGGATCCCGAGTCTGGTCGGGCTGGTTCAGTGCAGATACGTCGGGCGGTACGCCGGGTCCGGCCCGGTGATCCGCTCGGCGGCGAGGCGGCCCGAGACGAGCACCATCGGCACGCCGACGCCGGGCTGGGTGCCGGAGCCGGTGAACACCACGTTGTCGCCCCAGAGGTTCGAGGGCCGGAAGGGTCCGGTCTGCTGGAACGAGTGCGCAGCAGCGAAGGGGGCACCGCGCTCCATGCCGCGTTCCGCCCAGTCGAGCGGTGTCGTGACGTGCTCGACCTCGATCCCGTCACCGAAGCCGACATAGCCGCGCTGCTCGAGCGTGCGCACGACCTCGTCGCGGTAGCGCGGTCCCTCGGTGCGCCAGTCGATGTCGGCATCGAGGTTCGGTGTCGGGAAGAGCACGTAGTAGATCTGCTTGCCCTGCGGTGCGAGCCCCGGATCGGAGTAGGTCGGGTTGGTCACGAGGATGCTCGGGTCGCTCATCAGGCGCTTCTCGTCGATGAGCTCGCGGAAGATCCCGTTCCAGCTGCGCCCGAAGTGGATGTTGTGGTGCGCGGTCTTCGTGTACGTCGTGGACGAGCCGGCAAGCAGCAGGAAGCACGAGGGGGAGTAGGT
>JANMMN010000147.1:0-1842 GCA_031373405.1 Actinomycetes bacterium | reverse complement strand
CGCGCAGGTCCGGGACGACGACGTCCCAGTCCGCCTCGGCGAGCGCATCGACGATGCTGTCCCACACGCGCTTGTCGAGTGGGAACGCGTGCAGGAGCACGACGGTGGGTGCCATCAGCGCGGCATCAGGGCATCGCGGACAGGCCGCCGTCGATGACGAGCACCTGCCCGGTCATGAACGACGAGGCGTCCGAGGCCAGGAACACCGCGGGAGCGGCGATCTCCTCCGCGGTACCCCACCGTGCCATCGGCACCCGCGAGAGCGTGCCCTTCTCGGCATCGTCACTCGCGCGCAGGAAGTCCGTGAGCTCGGTCTCGATCCATCCGGGCACGAGTGCGTTGACCCTGATGCCGGCCCACGCGGTCTCGAGCGCGACCGACTGCGTCAGCGAGAGCAGCGCGGCCTTGGCCGCCGCGTAGTGGCTCATCATCGGCGCCCCGCGCAGCCCGGCGACGGACGAGATGTTGACGATGACCCCGGTCTTGCGCTCGAGCAGGTGCGGCAGCGTCGCCTGGGTGAGGTGCACGACGGAGTCGAGGTTGAGCCGCATCGTCTTCTCCCAGCCGGAGAAGCGCATGCCGGCGAGCGGCATCGAGAACGAGTTGCCACCGGCGTTGTTCACTAGGATGTCGACCTGTCCGAGCTCGTGGATGGCCCGCGCCACCGACGACTGCACAGCCTCGATGTCGGTGACGTCGCACGGCAGCACGACCGCACGGCGTCCGTGCGCCTCCACTGCGGCTGCGACCTCGGCCAGCCGCCCCGCGTCTCGGGCGAGCAGCGCCACGTCGGCGCCCGCCTCGGCGTACGCCGCCGCGATCGCAGCGCCGATGCCCCGCGAGGCACCGGTGACCAGTGCTGTCCTGCCGTCGAGCCGGAAGCCGCTCACAGGTCGCTCCACCTCTCCATGGGTCCGTCGTAGTCGTCGGGCAGCGGACCGACACCGGGCACGAGCCGGGCGGTGATCGCGTCCAGGACGATCCTGACGTACTTCTCCCCCACCCACAGGTGCTTCGCGCCGTCGACCCCGACGACCTCGGCGTGCGGCACCCGGGCGAAGCGCTCGACGGCCTCGTCAGGGCGAAGGTAGTCATCGAGCTCCGGCACGAGCGCGGTGAGCGGACGACGCGACGCCGCCCAGTGGTCGAGCTCGACGTCGGTCGAGAACCGCAACGGCGGCGAGAGCAGCACGGCACCGCGGACCGGATCGAGGTCGCCGTGGCGCAGCACGACATCGGTGCCGAACGACCACCCGACGAGCCACGGGTCGGGCAGGCCCCGTCGTACGACCTCGTCGACAGCGGCCCGCAGGTCGAGGCCCTCGCCGATCGCGTGGTCGAACGCGCCGTCGCTGGTGCCGGCTGCGCTCGCCGTGCCCCGGGTGTTGAAACGCAGGACAGCGATCCCCGCGAGAGCGGGCAGGCGCCAGGCGGCCTTGCGAAAGAGGTGGCTGTCCATCATCCCGCCGTGCGTCGGCAGCGGGTGCAGGCACACCATCGTCGCGAGCGGTGCCCGGTCGACGGGCGTCGCGAGCTCACCGACGAGACGCAGACCGTCCGACGTCGTGAGCGTGATCGGCTCGCGCACGGCGGGCAGCACGCTGTTGGCCACGATCTCGGCCACGTCGACCTCCTCTCCCGGCTCGGGTGCTCAGTGTCGCGGGCCGCGGGCGGTGTTCGGGGCGCGCCGGCCCCGAGCGCTCCAGCACGCGGTATGCCAGTGCCGTCGTTCGTCCTCGCCCGCCGGCCGGTCGACCGGCCACCCGACGGCGGGCGGCGGGGGCGGGCGGATCTCCAGGTCGCAGCCAGGGCCTCGGTAGGTCTTAGGCGAGCTCGACCCCG
>JANMMN010000108.1:0-4983 GCA_031373405.1 Actinomycetes bacterium | reverse complement strand
ATCATCTCGCACGGTCCACGCCGACGCAGCGGCGCCATCAGGCTGCTGGACGATCGCCTGACGAGATCATCCAGCACATTCCCTGGCAGATCCGACGGCGTGTCGTGATGCACGATCTCGTGACGAGATCATCCAGCACCTTCCCTGGCACATCCGACGGCGTGTCGTGATGCACGATCTCGTGACGAGATCATCCAGCACCTTCCCCGGCACATCCGACGGCGTGTCGTGATGCACGATCTCGTGACGAGATCATCCAGCACGTTCCCCGGCGAGTCGGAGCGCGGGTTGAGGCGCGGGGGCTCGCGAGGGCTGCGGGATCCGTCGTACGCCGGGAGGCGGTGGAGCGTCGACGCGCCTACCCTCGGGGCGTGCCGAGCGTCCTGTGGTTCCGTCGCGACCTGCGCCGCCACGACAACCCCGCGCTGCTGTCAGCGGTCGACTCGGCGCGTTCTGCCGGCGAGGACACCGTCATCGCGCTGTTCGTCCTCGATCCCACGCTGTGGGACGCCGCCGGCGACGTCCGCCGCGCCTGGCTGGCCACCTCGTTGCGCGCCCTCGACGACTCCCTCGGCGGCGCGCTCGTCGTCCGACACGGCGACCCGACCGCCGTGGTCCCCGAGGTCGCGGCGGCCGCTGGCGCGACGACGGTCCACATCGCGGCCGACTTCGGCCCCTACGGCGCCGCGCGGGACCTCCGGGTTGCCGCCGCCCTCGCCGCCGACGGCCGCGACCTGGTGACGAGCGGATCGGCGTACGCCGTGGCTCCCGGCCGGGTCCGCAAGGGCGACGGCACCCCCTACCGCGTCTACACCCCGTTCTACCGAGCGTGGCGCGAGCACGGCTGGCGCGGCCCCGCGCCCGACCCGCCGCACCGGCCCACCTGGCGACGCGACACCTCAGGACCGCTCGCGACCGACGGCCTCCCCGACGTGCCCGATCTCGGCGGCACCGTCCTGCCCCCGGTCGGCGAGGAGGCCGCCCTCGAGCGCTGGGCGCACTTCCGCGACCACGACCTCGCGGCGTACGCCGACCTCCGCGACCGCGCCGACCTCACCGCCACCTCGAACCTCTCCGCCCACCTGCGCTGGGGCGAGATCCATCCGCGCACGCTGCTCGCCGACCTCGACGACTCCGCAGGGCACACCGTGTTCGGCAAGGAGCTGGCGTGGCGCGAGTTCTACGCCGACGTCCTGCACCACCACCCCGGATCGGCGCGCAGCTGGCTCGACCCTCGGTTCGGCCAGATGGAGCACGACGCCGGACCCGACGCCGACGAGCGCTTCGCGGCCTGGGCCCACGGCCGCACCGGGTTCCCGTTCGTCGACGCGGGGATGCGACAGCTGCAGGCCGAGGGCTGGATGCACAACCGCGTCCGCATGGTCACCGCCTCGTTCCTCGTGAAGGACCTCCACCTGCCGTGGCAGCGCGGCGCGCACTGGTTCATGCGGCACCTGCGCGACGGCGACCTCGCCAGCAACCAGCACGGCTGGCAGTGGACCGCGGGCAGCGGCACCGACGCCTCGCCGTACTTCCGGATCTTCAACCCGGTCACGCAAGGACTGCGGTTCGACCCCGACGGCGACTACGTGCGCCGCTACGTGCCCGAGCTGCGCGAGCTTCCCGGCGCGGCCGTGCACGAGCCGTGGAAGCACCCGCTGCTCGCGGTCGACTACCCGGGGCCGATCCTCGACCACGGCGAGGAACGCACCGAGTCGCTGCGTCGCTACGCCGCGCTTCCCAAGCGCTGAGCCCGCCGCGGCCCGACCCGCACCGACCCGCACCAGGACGGTCGTACGCCGCCATGATGCGTGACACGATGCGGGCAGCAGGCAGCGGGCGTACGGCGTCCGCGCCAGGGAAGGGCGACGAGCAGATGGGTGACGCGACGCGCACGCGCGCGACCGTGACCTGCGCCGTCATCGCCCAGAAGGGCGGCGTCGGCAAGACGACGACGCTGCTCGGCCTCGCGGGTGCCGCCTGGGAGCGCGGCCTGCGCACCCTCGTGATCGACCTCGACCCGCAGGCCAACGCGACCGCAGCGCTCGACCCCGCGGGCACGGCGTACTCCTCCAACGACGTCCTCGCCGACGCACGCCCCGGTGTCGCCGCCGACGCCGTCGTGGCGTCGGGCTGGGGACCCGGCATCGACCTCATCCCCGGTGAGCGCGCACTCGAGCACCGCGCAGTTCCCGAAGGCCGCGACTCCGCTCTGCGCCTGCGGATCGCGCTCGAAGGCGTCGCCGACAACTACGACCTCGTGCTGGTCGACTGCCCGCCGAGCCTCGGCGAGCTGACCCGCAACGCCCTCGCCGCGGTGCGCCTCGCCCTCGTCGTCACCGAGCCGTCGTTCTTCGCGCTGCCCGGCGCGGCCGCGGCGCTCGAGGCCATCGAGGTCGTGCGCGGGTCGAGCAACCTGGTCCTGCGCCCGGCCGGCGTGCTGGTCAACCGATCACGTCCGCAGACCAGCGAGCACGCGTTCCGCCTCGCCGAGCTCCACGCCGCCTACCCCGACCTCGTGCTGCCCTTCGTCGTTCCCGAGCGCACCGCGGTGCAGCAGGCGCAGGGCGCGTGCGTGCCGGTGCAGGCGTGGCGCTCGACCGGTGCCCGCGAGGTCTCCGACGTCTACGACGACCTGCTCGACACCCTGCTCGCCAAGGCCGCCGACACGGTCACCGACCTGGGGGTCTCGGCGGCCTTCTCCACCGGAACGGACCCGCGATGACCAACCCCACCCCACGGCCCGCACTGCGCAAGGCCGAGGACGCCACCGTGCACCCGGCCGCGCCGAGGCCGGTGCGCGCACGGCGTACACCCGCCGCGGCCACGCTGGCGCCTTCGCCGCCGGCTGCAGCCGCTCCCGCAGCCCCCGCGTCGGGGCCGCGCACCATCGCCGAGGCCAACATCGCCGCCAACGAGGCGGCCGCGTTGCGGCGCACGAAGGCCAAGGACGCACCCAATGCCGTCGTCGTCGCGCCGGTCGAGAAGACGAAGTCCAAGAAGCGGAAGTTCAGCGGGTCGACGACCGACCACCTGCGCATGCCGGACGCCGACGTCGCCCCGGCCCTGACCCCGCGGGCTCCCAAGCGGGTGCACGTGCCCGAGCCGCCCGGGAAGTCCGTGCTCATGACCGGCAAGTCGGTCGACCTCGACGTGAAGGTGCCCAAGAAGCTGCGCTCGGCCGCCAACGCCGAGGCGAAGAAGCGCGGGCTCGACCTCGACGCCGTCACCGCCGAGCTCCTGCACACCTGGCTCACCGGCCGCTGAACACGATGGAGGGCATGTCATGACCGAGAACACCGGCACCAACCCGTACGCCGTACCGCTGGCGGAGCTCGAGGACTCGGTGCGCGTCGCGGTGCACGATCAGACGACCGAGCAGCCCTCCCACCCGGCGGCGCCGGAGGAGGACGAGGACCGTCGAGCCCTGCGCCTCGCCGGCGGCGTCTGATCCGGCGCTAGGGCTCCGGGTGCCTCGCGTCGTACCGCAGGAATGACGGCACGGCTGCGACCAGGCCCGCGGTCACCACGATGCACGCGATGCCCCCGCTCACGACCGAGAACGTCTCGCCGCCGAGCGCCGCGACGGTGCCCGACTCGACGTCGCCCAGCCTCGGACCTCCCGCGACGACGACGGTGAAGATCCCCTGCAGCCGGCCGCGGAACTCGTCCGGAGTCGCCGCTTGCAGGATCGTCGAGCGGAAGACCGCGCTGATGTTGTCCGCCGCTCCGGCCAGGGCCAGGAAGAGCACGGCGAGGCCCAAGGAGTTGACGAGGCCGAACACCACGATCGAGAGCCCCCACGCGAGGACCGACAGCACGATCGCGAGGCCCTGCCGGCGGACGTGACCGAGCGGCCCGGAGAAGATGCCGGAGAGGACGGCACCGATGGCCGGCGCAGCCGCGAGGAAACCCACCGCTGTCGCGGCCATCCGCGGGTCGTCGGGATAGAGACCCACGGCGATCGCGGGGAACAGCGCGCGCGGCATGCCGAACACCATCGCGGCGATGTCGACGTAGAACGACATCTGGAGGTTCTTGCGGCCCTTGAGGAACGTGAGCCCGTCCTTGACCCCCGCCCAGCCGGCGCGGGTCGGAGTCTCACCGAGCGGCGGGATCGGTCGGAGCCGCCACATCGCGTAGACGACAGCGGTGAAGGCCACGACGTCGACGGCGTACGCGACCGTGAGCCCGCCGGTGAGCGCGATCAGGAGGCCACCGAGGAGGGGGCCGAGGGTGAAGCCGACGTTCCACGCGAGCATGCCCAGCGCGTTGGCCGCCGGGAGCAGCTCGGGGCCGACGAGCCGCGGGATGATCGCGCCGCGCGCCGGGTTACCGACGGCGAAGAAGGCCGACTGCAGCGCGACCACGCCGTAGAGCAGCGCGACGCTGCGCACCTCGGCGATCGACTGGACGAGCAGCGCGGTCGAGCAGCCCATCAGCCCGAGCGCGGTGATGAGTCCGATCGTGCGACGGTCGTGGGTGTCGGACAGCGCCCCGCCGTAGAGCCCGAACCCGATGAGCGGCACCAGCTGGAACAGCCCGACAAGACCGACCGCGAACGAGGACTGCGTCAGGCCGTAGACCTGGATCCCGACCGCGACAGCGGTCATCTGCTGACCGATGTTGCTGATCGCGAGCGCCGACCAGATCCGGCGATAGTCCGCCGACACCCGCAACGGGGTCACGTCAGCGAGGATGCGGGCCACGGTTGGCGAGCCTACGACGGCCGGCAGCAAGAGCCGCTCCGTGCCCGTCACCCTGGCGCACTGCGCCCTGAGGCCCAGGAGGCGGTGTCAGGACGAGCAGGTGCCCGACCGGACTCCGCCGACGTGGCTGCCTCTCAGGGCGAGAGTCGCTCGACCCGCCATCCATCGGGGTCGTCGAGTGCCGCCGGGTCGACGCCCACGCGCACGAAGCGCAGCCGGTCGTGCAGACGCGAGGGCCGGCCCTGCCAGAACTCCACCGAGACCGGCCGCACGA
>JANMMN010000023.1:0-6112 GCA_031373405.1 Actinomycetes bacterium | reverse complement strand
ACCAGTACCGCACGACGCATATGTGCGGCTGCGGGACGAGTTCACGGCTCGCCTCCGGGCTGCCCTCCCCGTCCACGGTGTCCTGCTGACCCTTCACGGAGCCATGGCGACCGATGCCGAGGATGATGTCGAAGGCGACCTGCTCCGAGCCGTTCGGGACATAGTCGGGCGGGACGTGCCTCTGGTTGTCAGCATGGACTTGCACGCGGCAGTCAGCGCTTCGAGCGCTGCGCTCGTCGACGGCATCGTCGGCTTCAAGACCTGCCCCCACACGGACTACGAGGAGACGGGTCAACGATCGGCGGCACTTCTGCTCAACGCGGTCCGGGCAGTGTCGAGCCCCGCAGTCGTAGTGCATCCCGTCCCCATGATCACCCCAGCCGAAGCCCATGACACGGACATCGGAGCCCTCGCCCCACACATGAACAGGGCACAGGTACTCGCAGACGGGCATCAGATCCTGGATGTGAGCATCTTCGCTGCGCAGCCGTGGCTCGACGCCGCGCGAACGAGGTGGACGGTGGCAGTCACCTACGATCGCACTCAGGAAGAGGGCGAGACTGCGGCGGTGCAGATCGCGGGCCACCTTGCTGGCGCACTCGAGGCAGACCGTGAATCCTTCCGGGTGACGAAGACTCCCGTCGACGCTGTCTGGACGAGCATCCTGGGATTGTCGGACCGCCCGGTCCTGGTCGCAGACAGCGGCGACTCCCCGTCCGCCGGCGCCGACGGCAACAGCCTGGACTGTCTCTCGCGCCTGATCGGCGACGGTCTTCCGAGCGTCCTGGCGACGCTGACCGACCCCGCCCTCGCTAGGAGGGCGAGCCTGAGTCCCACGGGTGGCGAGATCGACGGAGCACCGCTGTCGCCAGCCGTCACAGTGATCGCATCGTCGACGGGCCATTTCGCCCGTATGTACCCGGCTGGCCCCGTGGACGTCGGGCTCTGCGCGGTGGTGCGGGTCGCGAATGCCACCGTCGTTGTCACCGAGCGACCGGCGTTCATGGTGGACACCAGCCTGTTCGACCATGTGGGCCTTGATCCGTCCGACTTCGACGTGGTGCAAGTCAAGTCAGCGGGGGGATTCCGCGCGCTGTGGGCGCCCATCTCGAATGCCATCGTTGTCGTGGACAGTCTGGGCGGATCCACGAGTCGGCTGAGCGACCTGTCCTTCCACAAGGTCGTCAGGCCCATGTGGCCGTTCGACAAGCGCGAATCAGTTCAGTCAGGGGAGTTCACATGACAATCAGGAAGCTCAGCGTCGAGGGGCTGGCCGGGGAGCTGCGGGCGACGGTGCAGGACATCAACGCTGTCCCACCGGTGGGCACCTGGGTGAACGGAAGAGTGGTTGCCGTTCTCGGGTCACCCGAGGATGAGACGACGACGCAGATGGCATTCGGGATGAGTGCCCTTCCCCAGGGCGTGAGCACGCCGTGGCACACGCATGAGGCTGAGGAGCTCGCCTACATCGTCAGTGGGCGAGGCGTCATCGCCATCGGATCCGAGTCGGTGGCCGTCGCGGCGGGGGACGCCGTCGTGACACCCTCTGACGCTCCGCATCAGACGTCGGCAGCAGCGGACGAGGACCTGGTCGTGTTCTGGATGTACGCACCGCCTGGTAGCGAAGTTCGATGGCTTTCCGACAACCCGGTGGAGGGAACCACATGAGGGACTACCGCACTGTGGACGCGAAGCGACCGTGGGCACCGCTGATTGCCTACAGCAGGGCGGTTCGCCGAGGGAACGTCATCGAGGTCGGGGGGACGAGCGCGACGTCGCCCGAGGGTGAGGTGCTGTTTCCCGACGACGCTTACGCACAGACGCAGTACGTGCTGGCAGTCATGATGGCCGCCGTCGAGGAGCTGGGAGGATCGGCTCGGGACGTCGTGCGGACCCGTGCCTTCTTGACCAACGTCGATGACTGGGAGGGCGTCGGTCGGGCCCACGGCGAGGTCTTCGCGGGCATCGAGCCGGCGAGCACGTTCGTGGAGGTGAGCCGCCTGCTCCTGCCGGGACTGGTCGTCGAGCTCGAGGCAACGGCCATCTGTCTCGCGAGCGACGAATGACCACGGGCATCGCCGTCGTCGTCGGCGCGGCCTCCGGAATCGGAGCGGCCGTGTGCCGACGCTTGCGGGCCGACACGGACTTCCGGGTTGTTGGCATGGATCGCTCGTGGTCTTCGCCTGGAGCGGGCGACTGCCACCTCGAGCTCACGGTCGACGTCACCGACGAGGCGTCGGTGGAGCAGGGGTTTAGCGAGGCCATGCGCGGAGGTGGCGCCTTGCGTGCCATGGTGTTCACGGCTGGCATTCAGCGCCGGGAGGCATCGGAGCGCCTGAGCTTGGCGAACTGGCGTGCCATGTTGGCAGTCCACCTCGATGGGTCCTTCCTGGCAGCGCAGGCGGCGAAGCGCCAGATGAATGACGGCGGATCGATGGTCTTCTTCTCGAGTGTGGCCGAGTTCTTCGGTTGGCCGGAGCGGACGCCGTACGCAGTAGCGAAGGCGGGCGTCTCCGCGATGGCACGCTGCCTCGCCGCTGAGTGGGCGAGTGAGGGGATTCGAGTGAACGTCGTCGCTCCCGGCTACGTTGACACTCCTATGATCTCCGAGGCCCGGGCGCGGGGCGACCTCCCCATCGACCCCGTCACCCAGCATCCTCTCGGTCGCCTCGCCGACACGGACGAGATCGCCCGCCCGGTGCTGTTCCTCCTTGGCGAAGGCGCGAGCTTCATCACAGGCGAAACGCTGATGGTCGATGGCGGCTTCCGAATCTACCGGGGCTTGTAGGACATGACTGCTCACGCGAAGCCGCGCCCTGCGGGCATCAAGGATGTCGCGCAGAGGGCGGGTGTTGCCGTGTCCTCAGTCTCGCGTGTCTTGGGGAACCACCCCGACGTGAGCCCGGAGATGAGGGACCGTGTCTTGGCGGCGGTGGAGGCGTGCGGCTACCGGCCCAACAGCGTCGCCCAGAGCTTGCGCAGCGGAGTATCGATGTCGATCGGTTTCGTTCTCGGCGACATCTCGAACCCGTTCATGGCGGTGGTGGCGGCGGCCGCAGAATCGCGCCTGGCAGAGAACGGCTACACCATGCTCCTCGCGAACTCACAGGGTCGTCCAGAGCGGGATGCGGTCAACATCGCCAACCTGCGTCAACGGCACGTCGATGGTCTCCTGCTGAGTCTCACGGACGAGGACGAGGCACCGCTCCGGGAGGAGTTCGAGCTGTTCACCAAGCCCACGGTCCTCCTCGATCGCGACGCTGGCGCTCCCAGCGCATCGCGTGTGCTGTTCGACCACGCGCAGGGCTTCGGACAGGCAACTCGACACCTGGCAGAGCTTGGCCACCATCGGATCGCCCTCATCGCAGGGTCCCAGGGCGTTCGATACACGCGTGAGCGAAGGAAAGCCGTGGACAACGTCTGCGCGGAACTGGGGATGGCCAAGCCCCTCGTCCACGTTGGGCCCTTGAACCGTCAGCAGGGGCGCGAGGCGACACTGGCCGCGTTGTCGGAGAACCCTCGGGCAACCGCTCTCATCTGTGCGAGCAACCAGCTGCTGCCGGGTGTGCTTTCCGCCATCCGAGAGCTGAACCTGAGCATTCCCCGTGATGTCAGCCTGATCACGAGCGACGACGTCCCTCTCGCCGAGTTCCACAGTCCGCCGTTGACGACCATCAACCGAGATGCCACGGCATTCGGTGTCGCGGCAGCCGAGTCGCTCCTGCGCGGACTGCAGGCGGCAGAACCGGACACGGTGACGCTTCCCACGTGGCTCAACCCCCGCGACAGCTGCGCCCCGCCGGCATAGGCGATGCGTGGGCACCGCCCTCTTCCCAGCGCACGTCCGGAATCGATTGCAGAGAGATGATGATGAGTCACAGCGCACGGGTCGACGCACCAGCGACTCCCGAACGGGCCATGCCGGCTCTCACGGTCACGCGGGTGGAGGTCATTCCCGTGGTTGCCCCGCTCGCGCGGGTGTTCAAGGGCAGCTACTACAAGATGGACCAGCGGGCGACCCTCATCACGCGGCTGTACACCGCAGAGGGGATCGTCGGGGAGGCGTACGCGGGCGATGAGGTGGACACCCTCGCTGACATCTCGTCCGTGGTCACCGAGGAGATCGCCCCGCGCCTGATCGGCATGAACCTGATGTCGACTGCGCGGATCTGGGAGGCGTGCTACCCCGCGACGTACGACATCCTGCGCGACCGCCGCATCGGGCTGGTGGCGATGGCCGGCATCGACGCGGCCATGTGGGATGCCTTCGGCAAGGCGCTGGGCATGCCGCTGCACAGGCTCTGGGGCGGCTATCGCGATGCCGTCCCGATGATCGCCATCGGTGGCTACTACGGCGAGCCCTTGGGCGCCATCGAGGACGAGATGGCGACCTACCAGGAGATGGGCCTGGCCGGAGTGAAGTTCAAGGTGGGCGGCGCGTCCCCGGAGGAGGACGCGACCCGCGTCCGCCGAGCACGGAGGGCGGCCGGCGACGACTTCGTCATCGCCGTGGATGCCAACCAGGGCTACACCGTCCACGACGCGATCGACTTCGCCCGTCGTGCGGAGGACCTCAACATCCGCTGGTTCGAAGAGCCGGTGGGCTGGGCCAACGACCGACGTGACCTCGCGACCGTTCGCCGGGCCACGAGGATCCCAGTCGCAGCGGGTCAGAGCGAGCTCTCACCGAGCGCCTGCCGCGACCTGATGGAGGCCGGCTCGATCGACGTCTGCAACTTCGATGCCTCGTGGTCGGGCGGACCGACGGCCTGGCTCAAGACTGCTGCGGTTGCCAGCACCTACAGCGTGCAGATGGCCCACCATGAGGAACCGCAGGTGTCGTCGCATCTGATCGGCAGCCAGGCGCATGGTACGTACTCGGAGTGCTTCCACCCTGATCGCGACCCGTTCTGGTGGAACCTCATCGCGAACCGTCCCGAACTCGTCGACGGCCACCTGCCGCTGCCCACCGGGCCGGGCCTTGGGTGGGAGCTCAATACCGACTACATCGACGCCTATCGCGTGGATGGCAAGGGTGCTTCATGACGGGGCCGAGCGATCCGTTCACTGGTCGCACGACCGGGCACCGTGGACGGCGCGTCGAGTGGGAGGGGCATGACTTGGTGGAGCTCGACTCCACCGAATTGACTGTGGTGATCAGCCTGAGCCGCGGGGCGGAGTTCCTCGAGATCCGTGACAAGGCGACCGACATCGACATCCTCTGGCACGGCCACGACGACATCCGCAGGAACCGCGTCGCGCCTGCATCGATCGCGCTCCCGGCAGGCTCCTTTCTCGATCACTTCGCGGGCGGCTGGCAGGTGGTGTTCCCCAGTGCTCAGTTTCCGACGACGATCGGTGCGGCGCCTCTCGGTCAGCACGGTGAGGCGGCGCTGCTGCCGTGGCACCTGGATGAGGTGGGGGAGTCCGCCGACGACGTCTGGGTGGACCTTCACGTCGACACTCGACGCCTCCCCGTACGCATGACGCGGCGGGTCACCCTGGGCTCGCGGCAGCTGACGATCACGGATGCGATCGAGAATCGCAGTGCCGAGCCCCTGCATGTGCAGTGGGGCCACCACCTCGCGATCGGCGGCCCCATGGCCGACCCCGGAACAACGGTGCTCCTGCCTGAAGGCTCGCGATTCACGGTGCCCGAGGATCGTTCCGACACGTACCGCTACTCCTCAGGCGAGTACTCCTGGCCGCACGTCGTCACGCGTGATGGTGAGCCGGAGCGGATCGACGTGTTGCCGGCGGACGACGGAACCGATGGGCACGCCATCCTCGGCCCATTGGCCCACGGCCGCGTCGACGTGATCAGTCCGACCGCCGGGCTCCGCATGCGGATGGAGTGGGACGCGACCGTCATGCCTTACTGCTGGATCTGGCAGGTCTTTGCAGGCTGCCGAGAATGGCCCCTGTGGGGTCAGCACCGGCTGTTCACGCTGGAGCCCTTCACCTCGCCGCTGGAGTCACTCGACGACTCGGTAGCCGCAGGCCGTGCGCTCCTCCTCGGCCCGCGCGAGACGAAGACCATGTCCCTCTCGCTGACCCTGGGACCGGCCACTACCGGCCAGTCCTCGATGGAGGCCGCTTCGTGACCGCCAGG
>JANMMN010000099.1:0-3613 GCA_031373405.1 Actinomycetes bacterium | reverse complement strand
CCGACGACCGGGTCAAGGAGTCGCTGGTGCTCGCGGCCGAGTCCGGGCTCCCGCTCCTCGAGGCCACGCGTGCGCAGCTCGACAAGCTCACCGACGGTGCGATCCACCAAGGACTCGCGCTCGCGGTTCCGGCGTACTCCTATCTCGACGCCGAAGACCTGCTCGATCTCGCAGCCGCGGCCGGGGAGCCTGCGCTGATCGTGGCTCTCGACCACATCACCGACCCCCGAAATCTGGGTGCCATCGTCCGCTCGGCCGCTGCGTTCGGAGCGCACGGCGTGGTGATCCCCGATCGCCGGGCCGCGGGGATGACCGCCTCGGCCTGGAAGACGTCCGCGGGTGCTGCGGCTCGCGTGCCCGTCGCGCGCGTCACCAACCTCACCCGCACCCTCACGGCGTACGCCGAGGCCGGATGCATGGTGGTGGGCCTCGCGACCGGAGGCGAGACGCTCGACGAGCTCGACCCCGACGTCGCTCGCGGCGCGATCGTGGTCGTCGTCGGCAGTGAGGGCGAGGGGCTCTCGCGGCTCGTCGCGCAGACCTGCGACCTCACCGTGGGGATCCCGATGACCGACGACACCGAGTCGCTCAACGCCGGCGTCGCCGCCGGAGTGACGTTGTACGCAGTGAGCCGCGAGCGCCGATCGCGCTGACCGGGGTGCGGCGACGTGGTGGCCCCGACGCGGCGTTCGGGGCTCCTCGGGCGCGTCGCAGGCGCATACTCACGCTATGAGCGGGATCGGGCACTTCGCCTGCGGCTACAGCGCATTCGCGCCGGGCTGCGACGCGCCCGAGTGCCTGCTGCACCGGGTCGAGGTGGCCGCGGTCCGTGGCTGGTCGCACGGGCTCCTGGCGCGTCGCCTCGACGCGGCCATCACGGCGGTCGTCGAGTCCGCGATCGGTGAGCGAGACGAGACCGAGCGGCTCACAGGAGCTCGCTGAGGTCCATCTCTGCGGTCTCGTCGAACCGTAGCCCGGCGGTGTTGCTCGGCGTCCCGAGCCGCTGCCCGAGCACGGCCTTCTCGTCGGGCTTGTGGCTCAGGACCTCGCCGACGTAGTCGCCCGCTGCCTCCGGGAGCGAGACGTCACGCCCGAGCCGCTCGCCCATGAACCAGCGGTGCTCGAGGACCTCGTGGAACATCTCGGCCGGTTCGAGCTTGCCGCGAAGCTCGGTCGGCACGAGCCCGGTCACCGGCTCGAAGACCTCGGCGACCCAGCGATGCGCCGCGACCTCCTCGTCGGCGTCCGGGCCGAGCCCCACCCGATAGGTGTCGAGGTCGTTGAGGAGCCGGCGCGCCTGGTTCTCCTCGACGTCGAGACCGGTGAGCCGCAGCAGCCGGCGGGAGTGGTGCCCGACGTCGACGACCTTGGGCGTCACCCGGATCGTCGATCCGCCTTCCTCGGAGACGACGGAGAGCTCCGCGACGTCGAACCCGAGGTCGTTGAGGCGCCGGATCCGCGCGTCGAGCCGGTGCCGCTCGCCAATGCCGATGGAGACCGGTGCCGTGATCTCGTGCCACAGCGTCTCGTAGCGTGCGCGGACCTGCTGCGAGGTCGCGATCGGATCGATGCTCGGGTGCAACCGCCCCGATGCCTCGACGTCGAGCAGCTCCCCGCCGACGTTGGTCTCGGCGGTCATCAGGTCGTACTCCCGCTGCCCCGGACTCAGCTTGTCGTGCAGCTCGCCCGTCTCGGCATCGACGAGGTACGCCGCGAACGCACCCGCATCGCGACGGAACAGCGTGTTGGACAACGAGCAGTCGCCCCAGAAGAACCCGACGAGGTGCAGTCGCACCATGAGCACCGCGAGGGCATCGATGAGTCGAACGGTGGTGTCCGGGCGAAGCGTCGTGGAGAACAGCGCCCGGTACGGAAGCGAGAACTGGAGGTGCCGGGTCAGGATGGCCGCCGGCAGCTCGTCGCCGTCGGGCGTGGTGCGGCCTCCGACGATGCCGACCGGGTCGACGCACGGCACCTGGCGTCGGCCGAGCTCGAAGAGCATGTCGTACTCGTGCTGGGCGATCGGCTCGACCGTCTCCTTCACGGCGTACACGACGCCGGACATCCGCACGAAGCGCACGACGTGCCGCGAGATGCCGCGAGGGAGCGCCACGAGGGTGTCCTGCGGCCAGTCCTCGAGCGAGATGTCCCACGGCAGGAACAGCAGGTCGTGCTCACCGGCTGCGGCGGTGACTCTCAGGCCCATCGTCTGATCCTCGTCTCGCCGGGTGACCGAGCGGTCAACGGGGGATGGCCGCCACCCGACTGACGTCGAGAGGCGGCCATCCCCCGTGTCGCGTCCTCAGGCGCCGAGGCGCTCGCCCGTGGTGACGTGGAAGGTGTGCTGGTGGTCGTTGTTGATCCCGACGTACACGTGGTCTCCCTTGGCCGGCGGGGTGCGTCCGTCGGCGCGCAGGATGATGTCGCGCGAGATTCCGTCGATGCCGTCGACGTGGCCGTAGACGTAGGCGTCAGCGCCGAGGGACTCGACGACGTCGACCTCGATCGGCCAGCCCTCGTCCTCGCCGACGATGCGGAGGTCCTCGGGACGGAATCCGACCGTGATGGAGGTGGAGCCACCCACCGCTGCGGCTGAGCTGACCTCGGGTGCGAGCGGGATCAGCCGCTCGGTGCCGACCCGGCCGCCGATCTTCGCGCCGCCCTCGGAGAGGGGGACGGTGACGAGGTTCATCGCGGGCGAGCCGATGAAGCCGGCGACGAAGACGTTGGCGGGACGGTCGTAGAGCTCACGCGGTGTGCCGACCTGCTGGAGGAGCCCGTCCTTGAGCACGCAGACCCGGTCGCCCATGGTCATGGCCTCGATCTGGTCGTGCGTGACGTAGACCGTGGTGACGCCGAGGCGGCGCTGCAGCGAGGCGATCTGGGTGCGCGTCTGCACGCGGAGCTTCGCGTCGAGGTACGACAGCGGCTCGTCCATGAGGAACACCTGCGGGTTGCGGACGATCGCCCGACCCATCGCGACGCGCTGACGCTGACCGCCGGAGAGCGCCTTCGGCTTGCGGTCGAGGTAGGGCTCGAGGTCGAGGATCTTGGCCGCCTCCTTGACCCGCGTGCCGATCTCGTCCTTGGAGATGCCGGCGATCTTCAGGGCGAAGCCCATGTTCTCGGCGACCGACATGTGCGGGTAGAGCGCGTAGTTCTGGAACACCATCGCGATGTCGCGGTCCTTGGGAGGCAGCATCGTGACGTCGCGCTCACCGATGCGGATCGAACCCTTGTCGACGTCCTCTAGGCCCGCGAGCATGCGCAGGCTGGTGGACTTGCCGCACCCGGAGGGCCCGACCAGGACGAGGAACTCGCCGTCGGCGATCTCGAGGTCGAGGGAGTCGACCGCAGGAACCGTGGAGCCGGGGTAGATGCGGGACGCCTTGTCGAACGTAACTGTAGCCATAGCAGAGTCAACCCTTCACCGGCAGGAACGTGCCGGACGATCCGTAGTGGAAGGACGCCGGACTGGTGCCCGGCTCTCGCACAGTAACCGGTTACCGGCCGCTCGGATAGGGATCCGCGGGGATCGGCGCGACCTGGGGCCGGCGCGTCAGGGACTGCCGAGCGGTACGCCGCGTCGCGAGGAGCCACGGAGCCGCAGGGG
>JANMMN010000403.1:0-4522 GCA_031373405.1 Actinomycetes bacterium | reverse complement strand
CCGCGCGCTGGAATCGGCGCCCGGACTTGACAGTGGCTCGCGGGGCCGGAGGGGCGCGTGGCACTGACAACCCGAGTTGTCAGTGGCTCGCCAACGCTCGGGAGCCGCGCCGCGCTCCAGCCCCCCGGCGTACGCCGCGCTGCTAGCGTTCGTGCCCCGTGCTCGTGTGCTCGTGATGCACGGCCCTGACAACCGACTTGTCAGTGGCTCGCGGTGCTGGAGGGGCGCGAGGCCCTGACAACCCGAGTTGTCAGTGGCTCGCGGTGTTGTTAGATGCCGCTGGCTATGGAGGTGCCGATGCGGTGGACCCGCATCCCGTTGGTCGTGCCGGGGACGCCTGGGGGGACGCCGGCGATGATGACGATGAGCTGGCCGACGCTGACCCGGCCGATGTCCTGGAGCGAGGCGTCGACCAGGCGCACCATCTCGTCGGTCGACGCGGCCTTGGGCACGAGGAAGGTCTCGACGCCCCAGCACAGCGCGAGCTGGCTGCGGACGCGCGGGTTGGGCGTGAATGCCAGCAGCGCGAGGTCGGGGCGATAGCGGGCCACCAGTCGGGCTGATCGCCCCGTCTCGGTGAAGGCGATGACGGCGGAGGCGCCGACGTCGGCACCGACCGAGACCGCCGCGCGGGTGATCGAGCGCGAGGTCGAGTCGTTGCGGTCGACGATCTTCGGCAGCTGGTCGAGCGCCTCGCCCTCGACCTGCTCGATGATGCGCGCCATGGTGCGCACGACATGGTCGGGGTGCGCCCCCACGGAGGTCTCGCCGGAGAGCATCAGGGCATCGGCACCGTCGAGCACGGCATTGGCGACGTCGCTCGCCTCGGCCCGGGTCGGACGCGTCATCGTCACCATCGTCTCGAGCATCTGGGTCGCGACGATGACCGGCTTCGCCCGGCGCCGGGCGAGGGTGATGGCCCGCTTCTGGACCAAGGGCACCTGCTCGAGCGGCAGCTCCACCCCGAGGTCACCGCGGGCGACCATGATCCCGTCGAACGCGTCGATGATCGACTCGAGGTTGTCGACGGCCTGCGGCTTCTCGATCTTGGCGAGCACCGGCAGCCGGACTCCCTCGTCGTCCATGATCCGCTGGACCTCGAGCAGGTCATCGGCCCGCCGGACGAACGACAGCGCGATCATGTCGACGCCGAGGCGCAGCGCCCAGCGCAGGTCGGCGATGTCCTTCTCGGACATGGCGGGCACGCTGACCGCGACGCCGGGCAGGTTGATGCCCTTGTTGTCGCTCACCCGGCCGCCCTCGACGACTCTGGTGACCACGTGGTTCTCGGTGACCTCGACGGCCTCGAGTGCGACCTTGCCGTCATCGATGAGGATCGCGTCGCCGGGGCGCACGTCGCCCGGAAGCCCCTTGTACGTCGTGGAGCACCGCGTCACGTCGCCGACGATGTCGTCGATCGTGATCGTGAACGTCGCACCGTTCTCGAGGACCACCGGGCCGGACCCGAACGTCCCGAGGCGGATCTTCGGCCCCTGGAGGTCGACCAGGATGCCGACGCCGCGTCCCGAAGCATCGGCGGCCTGACGCACCCACTCATAGATCCGCTCATGGTCGGCGTAGGACCCGTGGGAGAGGTTCATCCGGGCGACGTCCATGCCGGCTTCGACGAGTGAGGCGATTCCCTCCGGGCTGGCCACAGCGGGCCCGAGGGTACAGACGATCTTGGCGCGGCGCACAGGCAGACCTTATCCGGGTTGGGGCGTGCGTTGAACTCGCGCGAGCGCCGGGAGGCGACCTCGCCACGAGCGACGGGTCAATCCTGGTGGTCAGACCACCAGAGGGCGAGCCGTGGGTGGGATCGGCGACGGGAGGGTCGTGCTCCCCGACAGCCAGCGGTCGACCCCGGCAGCCGCGGAACGACCCTCGGCGATCGCCCACACGATCAGTGACTGGCCGCGTCCGGCGTCACCGGCGACGAACACGCCGCGGACGCTGGACATGTACTGCCCGTCGCGCGCGACGTTGCCGCGCTCGTCGAGGTCGACCTCGAGCTGGTCGAGCAGGGGGCCGCGTTCGGGGCCCGTGAAACCCATGGCGAGGAACACGGCGTCCGCGGGGAGCTCGCGTTCGGTGCCCGGCAGCTGGTGGAACCCACCGTCGCGGAACTCGACCTCGACGATCTCGAGAGCGCGCACCCGGCCCTGGCCGTCGTCGACGAAGCGTGCGGTGTTGACCGAGTAGACCCGGTCACCACCTTCCTCGTGGGCGCTGGTGACCCGGTAGGTCATCGGGTACGTCGGCCAGGGTTGGCCCTCGGGGCGAGTCTGCGGCGGGTGCGGCAGGATCTCGAGCTGTGTCACGGAGGCGGCTCCCTGGCGGTGCGAGGTGCCGAGGCAGTCCGCGCCGGTGTCTCCCCCGCCGATGATCACGACGTGCTTGCCCGCGACATCGATCGGGGCGACGTCGAGGTCACCCTCCAGCACCCGGTTGGCCCCCGGCAGGAACTCCATCGCCTGGTGCACGCCCGACAGCTCGCGCCCCGGCACGGGGAGGTCGCGCCACTGGGTCGCTCCGACAGCCACGACGACCGCGTCGTAACGTCGACGCAGGTCCGGACCGGTGACGTCGGTGCCGACATCGACGCCGGCCCTGAACTTCACGCCCTCGGCCTGCATCTGCTCGACGCGTCGGTCGAGGTGGCGCTTCTCCATCTTGAACTCGGGGATGCCGTAGCGGAGCAGCCCACCGATGCGGTCAGCACGCTCGAACACAGCGACCGTGTGGCCGGCTCGCGCGAGCTGCTGCGCCGCGGCGAGGCCGGCCGGACCGGAACCGATGACGGCGACGGTCTTGCCCGACTGGCGCGGCGCCGGCTGCGGGGTGACCCACCCCTCGTCCCACGCGCGATCGACGATCTCGACCTCCACCTGCTTGATCGCGACAGGGTCCTGGTTGATGCCCAGGACGCAGGACGTCTCGCACGGTGCGGGGCAGAGCCGGCCGGTGAACTCCGGGAAGTTGTTCGTGGCGTGCAGCCGCTCGCTCGCCCCCTCCCAGTCCTCTCGCCACACCAGGTCGTTCCACTCGGGGATGAGGTTGCCCAGAGGGCAACCGTTGTGGCAGAACGGGATGCCGCAGTCCATGCATCGGCCGGCCTGCTTCTCGAGGTGGTCGGCCGGGAACGCCTCATAGACCTCGTGCCAGTCCCTGATCCGCACGTCCACCGGACGTCGGACCGGCGCCTCGCGTCCGGTGGTGAGGAAGCCCTTCGGGTCAGCCATGCGTTGCCTCCATCACGGCGAGCTGGACATCGCGCCCATCGCGCTCCGCCGCTGCCTGGGCAGCCAGGACACGGGCGTAGTCGCGAGGCAGGACCTTGGTGATACGTGCGGCGAGCTCGTCGTCGAGCAGCGCCGCGGCCACCGGCGAGGCGGTCTCCTCGAGGTGGCGGGTGAGCAGGTCGCGCAGGACGGCGACATCGTCGTCGTCGACCGCGAGCAGGTCGACCATCTCCGTGTTGACCCGGCCCGGTACGGCGTCGAGCAGGTAGGCGACCCCACCGGACATACCGGCCGCGAAGTTGCGACCCGTGCTGCCGAGCACGAGCACGAGCCCACCGGTCATGTACTCGCATCCGTGGTCACCGACTCCCTCGACGACCGCGACGGCACCGGAGTTGCGGACGCAGAACCGCTCGCCGACGATCCCGCGGATGTAGATCTCGCCCGAGGTCGCGCCGTACCCGATCACGTTGCCGGCGATGACGTTGTCCTCGGCCACGAAGCGCGAGTCGCGGTCCGGACGGACCACGACGCGTCCGCCGGAGAGCCCCTTGCCGACATAGTCGTTGCTGTCGCCCTCGAGCCGCAGCGTGATACCGCGCGGGAGGAACGCTCCGAACGACTGACCGGCAGAGCCCGTGAAGGTCAGGTCGATCGTGCCGTCGGGCAGTCCGTCGGCCCCGTAACGGCGACTGACCTCGGAGCCGAGCATCGTGCCGACGGTGCGGTTGACGTTGCGGATCGCCATCCGGGCGCGGACCGGCTCGCCGCGCTCGAGGGCGTCGGCCGAGAGCGCGATGAGCTCGTTGTCGAGCGCTTGCGCGAGCCCGTGGTCCTGCGTCGTGGTGTTGCGCCGGGCAGCACCGGCTGTCAGCTCGGGCACGTGCAGGATCGGCGAGAGGTCGAGCCCCTCGGCCTTCCAGTGCGTGACCGCGTCGGTCGCGTCGAGCAGCTCGGCGTGACCCACGGCCTCGGCGATGCTGCGGAACCCGAGCGACGCGAGGTGCTCGCGCACCTCCACGGCGAGGAAGGTGAAGAAGTTCTCCACGAACTCCGGCTGGCCGGTGAACCGCTCACGCAGGACCGGGTTCTGAGTCGCGACGCCGACCGGGCAGGTGTCGAGGTGGCAGACCCGCATCATCACGCAGCCCAGGACCACCAAGGGGGCCGTGGCGAAGCCGAACTCCTCGGCGCCGAGCAGCGCGGCGATCACCACGTCGCGACCGGTCTTGAGCTGGCCATCGGCCTGGACCACGTTCCGGTCGCGCAGCCCGTTGTGC
>JANMMN010000371.1:0-2290 GCA_031373405.1 Actinomycetes bacterium | reverse complement strand
CGCCACCCGCGGCGGCGCCCGTCTCCGCACGACCGGGGTCGAGACCGTCGTCGACTCCTCGTCCGGCTCGCTGTCGATCCAGGCCGACGGTGCCACCCTCGTCATCGGTGCCGACCCCGACCGTGCCGGCCACATCCTGGTCACCGGGCTGTTCGGCTCCGCCTCGCTGTCCTTCGCTGCGCCGTCGGTGCGCGCGATCCTCGACGCCGGTCACGGCCGCGCCAGCCTCGTGGGCGACGTGCTGCTCGGCGCGACCGGCGCCGACCTCTCCGTGCTCGCCCGCATCATCAGCGTCCTCGTCGGGGTCAGGGTCGACACCCGCGGCGTGACGAAGGCGGGTGCCATCACCCTGTCTGCCAGGTCGCAGGGCGACGGGCCGGACGTCGGAGCCAGCGCATCCATCGACCTCACCGGTGCCGAGCTGCTCGGCGGAGCGGTGACCCTCTCGGCCACCGCGTCGACGACCGGCAGAGCCTCTGGCGCTCACGCCGCGGTACGGGGGCACTCCTCGGCCTCGGTCACGGTCACCGGGTCCCGGATCGAGTCTTCGGGCGATGTGCTGATGGAGTCGGACTCCTCCGCGAGCGCCACGGCGACGGCCGTCTTCGACGGGAGCTCCACCGCGGAGGCCGCGTCGGCGGAGGTGGCGCTGACGAGCAGGTCGGTCGTCAGGCTCGGCGCGCGCAGCTCCGTCCTGGCGAAGGGGACGCTCCTCCTGCGTGCCCGGAACCACACGTCGGCCTCCGCGAGCGCCGACGCCTCCGCGTCGTCCAGCGGTGCAGCCGTCGCGGTGGCAGGCGTCACGCGGATCACCCGTGCCGTCGTCGACGGGTCGAGCGCGGCGGGGATCCGGGCGGCGGCGATCGACGTGGTCGCCGTGTCCGACGGCGACCTCGGCGTAGCCGCACTCGGCGGTGCCGGGGGATCGAGCACGCTCCTCCCGCTCGACCGGGGGTTCGGTGCGGCCTTCTCCGGCGCGGTCCCGGTGACCGCGACGAGCGCCCTAGGTGCGGGGCGCCAGGCCGCGCTGACCGAGGCCGTCGTCTCCGGGGATGGAGCAGCGCTGGCCTTCGTGTCTCCGGGTGGGGTCCGGCTGTCGGCCACCAGCACAGGCGTCACCGACATCGTGTCCTCAGGCCCCGGCTCGGGGGGCTCTGCCGTCGCTGTCGGTGTCCTCGACCTCACGACCTCAGCCGGCACGGCCGGTCTGCTCTCCCTCCTCGGCGACGGCGCTGGCTCCGACCTCCTCATCACCTCGAGCTCGGTCTCGGATGCCGCAGTGCGCGGGCTCGGGCCCCAGGCGCTGGTCGTGCTGATGGTCGAGGACGGCACTGCCAGCACCTTGGCCGACGGGTCGCTGGTGACCGGGGCCAAGAACGTCACGCTTGTCTCGAGCGCCACCGACCGAGCATCCGGGTCTGCCCCCGGTGCTGGCGCCAGCGTCATCGTGGTGTCCGACGTGTCCACGCTCGCCTCCCTCGGCGCGGGGTGGGTGCTCGACGTCTCCGGCAACCTCGACGTCAGCGCCGTGCAGGACGCGACGGCGACCAGCACGGCCTCGCTGGTCGCGCTGACCGTCGGCCGCCACCTCGTACGGGCGACGACCGGTCGCGGCATCGCTGCGGCCGGCTCGGTGCGCATCGCCGCCTCCGGCACCACCACGACGTCGGCCACGGCCCGGCCCGTCGGCCCGTCACCACTGGTCTACCTCGACGACCTGGTGGCCCGGCTCGCTGCCGTCGCAGCTTCGGCGTCCGGCCCGTCCGGTGCCACCGCGATCGGCTCCGTGCCCGCGGCGGCGCACGTCCTGGTGAGCTCGGCGGCGATCGACGTGATCGACGCCGACGTCTCCGCCACGATCCCCGCGGGGCTCCCGCTGCGTTCCGGCGGTCCGGTCCGGGTGCCCGTCGAGTCCATCGCCTCCGCCTCGGCCACCGTGGGCGCCGGTGGCTCGAACGTCGCCGTCGGCCCGGGCGTCGCCCTCACCGTGGGTCGGATCTCCGGCCTCGCGCGGGTCTCCTCCGACATCGTCGCTGGTGGCGACCTGACCGTCCGGTCCGGCCGCGGCCCACCAGGTGCCGAGCTCATCACCTCAGCAGCTCCCGGCTCCACCTCGCTCACGCTCGTCACGCACCGGGTCGCCGCCTCCTTCGACGGCGTCGCGACCTTCTCCACCCCGACCGAATCGGCCAGCGTCAACTACGACGACGCCCCGCCCGCACAGTCGCCGGCCTACGTGCCGCCGGAGGGCTCGGTCATCGTCTCTGCCGCGCTCGGTGTCTCGATCACC
>JANMMN010000347.1:0-7323 GCA_031373405.1 Actinomycetes bacterium | reverse complement strand
GTCGGCCCGCACGAGCTGGGTCAGGCCGGGGTTGAGGTTGCGCTCGTCACCGGCGTACGACGCGACCGGCAGCAGACCGGAGTAGCGCCACATGTTCTGCGGACCGGCGGCGATGCTCTCGCGGGTCACGCCGGTGAAGTCGTACGCGACCTCGAGCGGGCCGAAGCACTCGACGCACGCGTACGCCGCACCGAGGTCGTAGGAGGCGCCGCACTCGCGACAGGTGAGACGCGACGCCGGGCCGAAGTCCGGGGTGCCCGGGGCAGGGTCGGCAGGGGTGATGGTGGTGAGCTGAGACGTCGACATAACAAGGCCTTCCCTCATCTTTCCGAATCGGCCGAGGCGGCCGTCGGACGGACTTGGCACCTTCTCCGTGACGTTCGTGGCGGGCCGCAGCGCGGCGTTCTCCACGAGGTGTCCGGATGGTTGCCGGGGCTTCATCGGGCCGTATCCCTCTGCCCCTCTGGATGAGCGATGTTCTGTTGTGCCGGGCCGCAGGGACCTCGACGCCGATCGCGACCGGCGGGGCCGGTGAGCGATCAGTGGTGAAGACTGTACGGGAGCCCCGAGGGACGGGACGACGCAAGTCCGGATCGTGAGACATGAGCAGGAGGTGGCCATCGTGCGTGACGACGTCGCCCGGTGGTTCGCCGCGCGCACCACCCATGCCGCCGACTGGCCGCGCGACCTGCTGGTGGCGCTCAAGGGCGACACCCGGGTCAGCGTCGTGCTCCCCGCTCTCGACGAGGAGTCCACCGTCGGGCGGATCGTCGAGAGCATCCACTTCGGCCTGGGCGCCGGCGCCCGTCCCGGTCGCCAGCTGGTCGACGAGCTCGTCGTGATCGACTCCGGCTCGACCGATCGCACCGCCGAGGTCGCGCGCCGCGCCGGCGCCACGGTCGTGCACCGCGACGACGTGCTGCCCCACCTGCCGGCGATCACCGGAAAGGGTGAGGCGATGTGGCGCTCGCTCGCCGCGACGACCGGGGACGTCGTGGTCTTCATCGACGCCGACCTGCAGTCCTTCACCCCGGCCTACGTCACCGGCCTGCTCGGGCCGCTGCTCAGCGACGACGACGTGCACCTGGTCAAGGCCGTCTACGAACGGCCGCTCGTCGAGGGCTCCACGATGGTGAGCGCCGGTGGCGGTCGCGTCACCGAGCTCGTCGCGCGGCCACTGCTCAACGAGCTGTGGCCACAGCTCTCCGGGGTCGTGCAGCCGCTGGCCGGCGAGTACGCCGCGAGACGCACGCTGCTCGAAGCGCTGCCGTTCCCGTGCGGGTACGGCGTCGAGCTCGCCCTGCTCATCGACACCCTCGAGCTGCTCGGCCTCGACGCGATCGCCCAGGTCGACCTCGGCGTACGGGTGCACCGGCACCACGACGAGCGGCGGCTCGGCCGGATGTCCGCGGAGATCCTGCACACCGCGCTCGACCGGCTCGCGCGACAAGGCGACCTGCGCGACGGACTCGAGCTCGGTGCGACGCTCACCCAGTTCGAGCGCGACTCCACCGGCTTCCAGCACACGACGCACGAGGTGGCCCGGCTGCAACGCCCGCCGATGCGCACCATCCCCGAGTATGCCGACCGCGTCGGGCGCTGAGGCTCAGGTGCGTAAGGCGTACCGCGTGCGTCAGGTCGTCAACGCGGTGAACCTCTCGACCCTGCTGGGGCTCGCGCTCGCGCGGACGAGCGGCGCGAGGCTCTCGAGCGGTCCCGACGGTCTCGTCGTCGCGACCGGCGTGACGCGACCTCTGCTCGCGGCGTCGGCGTACACGGTCGGCAACGTCGTGATCGTGCGCGTGCCGACGCTGACGCCCGAGCTGTTGCGGCACGAAGGCAGGCACGCGACGCACTGGGCCTGCTGTGTGCTGCTGTTCCTGCCGCTCTACGGTCTGGCCGCTCTGTGGTCACATGCTCGCGCCGGGGATCCCTGGAGCCGCAACGCATTCGAGGTGCGCGCCGGCCTCGACGAGGGCGGCTACCTCGAAGCCCCGCTGCGACCGATCTGGACGCGGCGCACCGGCCAGGTGTGAACGCGGTCAGGTGCGGGGGTAGTCCTTGCCGATGACGACGACGAGACGGTTCTTCGGCATGCTCGCGAGTGGTGCCTTCGCGGAGCCGTCGACCACGAGGTCGTCCAGCATCGTCGCGGCGGCGTCCTTCTCACCGGAGACGAACACCGTCGTCGCGCTCACGCCGCCCTTGCGCCAGTTGCCGACGCTCACGACCGTCCAGCCCTTGGCCTTGAGCGACGCTGCGACCTTCGCCGCGAGCCCGGTGCGCGCCGTGGTGTTGTAGACGACGACCGGCACCGACCGATCGACGGCCGACACCGGCACGACGGCTGGCGGCGACGCCTGGGTCGACGCAGCGGGGGCGGCCGGTGTGCTGGCGGCGGGTGCGGACGCGGGTGTCGACGCGGCCGGCGTTGCCGCCGAGGACGCAGCAGGAGAAGCGGCAGCACTCGGGTCACCGAGCGCGGGCACGGGCGGCTTGAGCGCAGCCACCCCTGCGGTGGCGCGAGCGGCACCCTCGGCCGCACGGTCGGACTCGAGGTGCAACCACCCCGCACCGAGGGCCACCACGCTGACGAGAGCGAGCCCGAGCGGCAGCACGACGCGACCCGCACCGGAGGGAGTGCGTACGCGCGCCGGTGCGACGGGCGCCGCCGCCTCGTCCGCGTGGTAGGCGGGCAGGTCGCCGTACGGCGTCCCCCGCACCTCGGCGTACGCCGGACCCTCGACGGGGGCGACCCCCACGGTGGGAAGCTCGATCGCGACTGTGTCGGCACCGCCGGAGAACGGGGTGGTGCCGTCGGAGACGGTGGTCATGTGCGGTCCCCCTGGGGAAGTAGGGAGGGGCGCGGCTTCGGCTACAGCTCGATGCCGAGGCGACGGGCCGAACGGGCGCGCTGGCGGGCGGCGCGCATGCGACGCAGGCGCTTGACCAGCATCGGGTCGGCCTCGAGTGCGGCCGGGTTGTCGAGCAGGGTGTTGAGCACCTGGTAGTAGCGGGTGGCGCTCATGTCGAACAGGTCGCGGATGGCCTGCTCCTTGGCACCGGCGTACTTCCACCACTGCCGCTCGAACTCGAGGATCGAGCGGTCGCGGTCGGAGAGGGAGTCACCGGACTGCATCGGCTCGACTGCCCAGGCGGCGTCCATGTCGTGGTCCCCTCTCGTCGGTGCCAGGTCGGTCGCTCGCGCCCCTCACGGGCGGCACACGGCCGCTCACGCGGAGCGCGTGCCGCCACTCTACGGGGCGAATCCCACCGCTGTCATTCACCCCGGCGGCCCAACCGGACCGTTCACCTGGCGGCCATGTGGGTGGTGACAGGACGCCTCTGATGTGGCATGCGTCGTCGCAGGTCAGCGGGCTCACGAGCGATCAGGGTCGGACGACGTAGACCTTGCGCAGGGTCTCGTGGACGGTCCACCGGGTGCGTGTCCCGGCCGGGTAGAGCCCGATGTCGCCGGGCCCGACCTCGAGCGTGGGACCGCCCTCGACCTCGATCGTGGCCCGGCCGCTGAGCACGACGAAGACCTCGTCGACCTCGACGTCGGTGCTCACCCCGGGCGAGTGCTGCAAGACCCCGTTGGCGTGGTCGGCGCCGTCGTGGATCTCCGCGACCCGCACGACCGGGTCGCCGGAGACCACCTGGGCCGGGTCGAGCGGCGACTCGTCGAGGTCAGCGTCGGACAGCGCGGCAGCGTGGATCACGCGAGGTACGTCGGAGAACACCCCACGAGACTAGGTCGCCGAGGGAGCTCCCGGCTCGGCCGGCGACCGCTGCAGGACACGACCGACGCGATGACGGCTCCGGCCGATGTGACCTGAAGGACAGCTCGCCTGCTCAGGACAGCGGACGTCGCACGCCGATACGACCGGTGAGGACTCGACCTTCCGAGGCCCGGCACCCCGTCGTACGGCGTGTCGTCCGCGGAATCCGAGTGCAGGATCTCGGTACGAGACCGTGCACCACAGGCCGACGGTCCGGGATCGAGGGGAGGCCGGGATGCGTGCTCGACGCGAACTGCTGAGGACGGTGCTCCCGCCACTGCTGGCACTCGGCCTCGTCGCGCTCCTCGTCCGCCCGCTCGACGCCGTACCGCCCTCGCAGGTCTCCCCCGCGCCGGCCGCGGTCTCCACCAGCGCTCCCAGTGCTCCGTGACCTGACGCCGATGATGCGCTCGATCACAGTCCCCTGAGCGCACCGGCTCCCGCTGTTCCCGGCAAGGTCAGCGGTCGGCACAGTCGACGCAACGGACCGCGCTCGGATGCACCTCGAGCCGACCGGAAGGAATCGGGTCGCCACAGCCGTCGCAGACGCCGTATGTCCCCTCGTCGAGCTTGGCGAGTGCGCGAGCGACCTCCTCGCTCTGCACCAGCAGCAGCTCGTGCGCCGCGACCTGGGTGAGGCGCTCGACGGCGATGCTCGTCCCGTCGCCGACGCGCTTCCCGAAGGAGATCCCTCCGGTGTCAGTGGGGGCGACGGTCATACCGGCAGCGCGCGCAGCAATGTCCGCCTGCCGGTCGAGCAACAGGGCACGCACCCGGTCGACGTCGGCCACCACCCACCTCCGCCGCCAGTATCCGGCGGCACGGGCGTGGATCGAGCAGGATCAGGGGACCGACACGACGTCGACGACGAACACCAGCACCTCGTTCGGCGCGATGTCCGCGGACGGGGGGTTCGCTCCGTACGCCTGGGCACCCGGAATCACGAGCAGTCGTCGCCCGCCGACCCTTATGCCCGGGATCCCCGTGGTCCAGCCGGGGATCACCCGGTCGAGCGCGAACTGGCTCGGTTGGCCACGGTCCCAGGACGATTCGAACGCCTTGCCGCTGGAGCCGCCCACTCCCACGTAGTGCGCCGTGATGGTCGAGCCTTCGGGCACGGCGGCCCCGGTCCCGACCACGAGGTCCTTGACGACGAGCTCCTGGACTGCGGCCGTCTCGGCAGTGACGGCGATGGTCGGTGCGGCTCCGGGTGCACCGGACACGGTCACCCCACCGGCGCTCGCAGCGCCCGAGGCAACGGGTGCCGCCGAGGTCGCGGACGGCGTCGGCAGGCCTGACGTCGGGGGGTCAGCGGCGACTCCCCCGCAGGCCGACACCAGCATCGACGTCGCGAGTGCGAGCACGAGGAGGCGGGCCGCACGACGACGAGTGGGCACGGTCATGGGCTTGGTGCTGGGGACAAGTGCTCGACGCATCTGGCGATCAGCTCGCGAGGTGCGCCCCGGGCCGGCGCTCGTGGCGCCCCACGAGCACCGCAGCACCGAGCCGGACGAACAGCGCACCCACGACCAGCAGCAGCAGCGCACTCACGCCGACAGGGACCGACGGCGTCCCCGTCTTCGCGAGGCCGTCGTTCCCGGTGCTCGACCCGCCGGTGGAGCCACCGGAGGTCGTCTCGGCAGGCTCCACCGTCGCCGGTGCGGCGGGGTTCTGCACGAGGACGTCGGTGGTGGCGTTGGCGGTCGAGCCGATTGCCGTCATGACGTAGATGCCCGAGTCGACCTTGGGCACCGTGAACGCCGATGCGCCGGAGCCCGCGGCGTCGGTGGTGATGGTCTGTGGGAGCTCCTGGACGTCGAACTGCAGGATGACGGAGGTGTTGGGTGCGAAGCCGGTGATCCTGGCCGTGATCGAGTCGCCGACGGTCACCGTGCCACCGGCCGAGATGGGCGTGGAGCCCTTGCTCAGCGTGAGTGTGGCGGTAGCGGCGGAGGCCGGACCGGCTGCGATGCCGAGACCCACCAAGGCCATGACCAACGCAGCGACGAACGTGCTCGACGCGCGGCGACCGGGCCGGGCGGCAGTGCTGGGCATGGGCTCTCCCGAGAACTTCTTCGCGATGACGTGGTCTCGCCAACCTTGAACGCGTCAGGTGTACGTCAGTCCGTTCTCGACCTGGCCGGGCGGTAGCCGTGAGGTGAACAAGAGACCAAGAAGCCACCGGCTCAGGCAGGGTCGCGGTCGTCCCCAGGTCAAGGGCGGCGCCGCCGGATCAAGTCCGTTGGTCCCGGCGCCGACAACTCCTGACAGCCGCCGTCGGCGTTGACGAGGGCACGCCGAGGGTCCAACGGACGAATCACACGTGAACAGTGCGTAGACTCCACGAGACAGACGGTGGGGCGGGTATTGGTCGCCCGCCCCACCGTCGTTTCTTCCCCTTACTATCGCGGCGTGTCGACGACCATGGACCGTCCGCAGACGACGGAATCCGCCTCCTCCGCCCCCCGCTCGCTCCCCGTCGGGGAGTGGGTCCTCGTGGCGGGATGCTGCCTCGTCGTGCTGGTCGGGCTCGCGCCGGAGCTGGTGATCACCAACTCCTACCCGCTGGGCACCGATCTCACCGGTCACGTGGTCGTCCCGTGGATCGACCGGACCGACCCGCTCGCCTGGCTGCCGGGTTCATGGTCGAACGCGATGTTCAACGGCTTCCCGGTCAACCAGCTCTATCCCTGGCTGCCGTCACTGCTCGCCGGGCTGCTCTCCTACCTGATGCCGCTCGCGATCGCCTTCAAGCTCGTCGTCGTGACTCCACTCGTGGCGCTGCCGTGGGCCGCGTGGCTTGCCGGGCGTTGGGCCGCGGTGCCGGCGCCCGCACCGCTGTTGCTCGCCGTGGGCACCGTTCCCTTCCTGTACGACACCTCGTGCGGCAGCTGCGGCGGCAACATCACCTCGACCATCAACGGCGAGTACTCCTTCGCCTGGTCGCTCATGTTCGCCGTCCTGGCGTTGGGTGCGGTCGACCGCCTGGCCCGCGAGCGTCGGGGCGTCGTCACCGCTGTGCTGCTCGTGGCCGCGACGTCGTTCAGCCACCCGCTCCCGCCGCTCTGGTTGCTGGTCGGTGTCGTGGTGATCTTCGTCGGCCGCGAGGTCTGGAACGACCGCCGCGGCCTCGCGCTGTTCGGCGCTGCGGCACTGGCGGCTGCGCTGCTCTCGGCGATGTGGTGGATCCCGTTCCTCGGCCGCCGCGACTGGGTGCCGCAGGTCGAGCTGATCCGCGGCGAGCAGACCCTGAGCTGGCTCTTCCCGGCCTCCACCGTGTGGGAGGTGGCCGTCACCGCCCTCGCCGTGCTCGGCCTGGGGTGGGCCGTACGCCGCCGCGCCTACCTGCTCGTCGCGTTCGGAGCCGGCTCTGTCGTCGCTCTCGTGGCGTTCGTACGGCTCACCAACGGCGGGCCGTTCTACAGCATCCGGATGCTGCCGTTCTGGGAGATCGGGCGCTGGACTCTCGCCGCTGTCGGGTTCGGCTGGGTCCTCAGTGCGGTCGTGGCACGGGTGCGCACCGACCGCGGCATGGCGATGG
>JANMMN010000332.1:0-3448 GCA_031373405.1 Actinomycetes bacterium | reverse complement strand
GTACGCCGCCCTGGCGCGCGACGAGCACCTGCCCGCCCACCGCGCCCTCGACGGCCGCGCCGGCGCCGACGTCGACCTCGCGCGGATCTTCGTGCTGGGGGAGTCGCTGCCGGCCCAGGCCGCCGCGCGCCACCTGCCGCTCGAGGATCTGGCGACCCTCGGCCTCGTCGCCGGAGGCAC
Source organism: Actinomycetes bacterium (assembly GCA_031373405.1). Classification (GTDB taxonomy): domain Bacteria; phylum Actinomycetota; class Actinomycetes; order S36-B12; family CAIYMF01; genus Longivirga. The sequence continues at coordinate 3,268 of JANMMN010000332.1, read as the reverse complement.
CGACGTGCGCGCCGTGGTCGACGTGCGTCCCTACGGCGAGAGCGACGCCGACTGGTACGTCGTGAGCGACCACGGACCCGACTCGGCGGGACGCGACGTTGGTGAGGTCGCCGCCGACCATGTGCTCGGCATCGGAGGCGCCTCGCTGACCCTCGCGCGGATCACGCCACGGGGCCGCGTCGGGCGCGCGCTCGACCTCGGCACCGGGTGCGGCGTGCAGGCCCTGCACCTCGGGCGGCACGCGGATGCCGTCGTGGCGACCGATCGCAACCGGCGCGCGCTGCGGCTCGCCGCGGTGACCGCGGCCCTCTCCGGGCAGGAGTGGGACCTGCGGGCGGGCTCGCTGTTCGAACCGGTCGGTTCCGAGACGTTCGACCTCGTCGTGTCCAACCCGCCCTTCGTCATCTCACCCGGGCACCGCTACACCTACCGTGACGCCGGCCTGCCCGCCGACGACCTGGGCCGGCTGCTCGTGCAGCAGGCACCGGCCCACCTCGCCGACGGCGGGACGGCGGTGATCCTGGCCAACTGGCTGCACCTGCACGGCGAGGACTGGCGCGAGCGCGTGGCCGCCTGGGTCGAGCCGACCGGCTGCGACGCGTGGGTGGCCCAGCGTGAGGTGCAGGAGCCGGAGGAGTACGTCGGGCTCTGGCTCCGCGACGCCGGTGGGCACACCGGTGAGGAGCACGACCGGCGCTACGACGAGTGGCTCGACGAGCTCGTCGACATGGGCGCGGAGGGCATCGGCTTCGGCTGGGTCGTCCTGCACCGGGGCGGCACCTACGGGCGGACGGGGCCCAGGATCGAGGACGTCGCGCACGCCCCTCGGCAACCGCGCGGCGACGAGGTGGCCGCGCTCGTCGCTGTCCGCGCCGGCTGGGCGGCCCGCGACGCGCTCGCATTGCTTCACGGGCGGCCGCGCCGTGCGGGTGGGCTGCGTGTCGTCGAGGAGGACCGCGCGGGCGACGACGGGCGGCTCCACGCCCAGCCGCCACGCCTCGGGCTCGCCGACGGCTGGCGCGCCGAGGTCGTGCTCGACTCGGTCGGCGTGCACCTGGTGCGGGCCTTCGACGGCAGCACGACCCTGGCGGACGCGGCCGAGCGGGCTGCCGCCGTGTACGACCTCGAGGTCGAGGACGTGCTCCCGGCCGCGCTCATCGCGGTGCGCGGCCTGGTCGAGGACGGCTTCCTGCGGCTCGACTGAGGTGGCCGCGACGGCCGGGAGAGTGGTGGACGTCATCCCGATGCCGGCGTACCCCCTCTGACCTGCGACGATGCACCCCGACGGTCGGCCGGCGACACGCCGCACGAGGTCGGTGGGTTTGACAGACCCCCCGGCGGGGTGGTCAGACTCCGCCCGACCGTCGGTGTCGATCCAGTGACCCCGAACGGCGACGACCACGAGGAGACGCGTGCCCCCGAAGGCCAAGGCGACGGCGCAGACCGCCCCGACGGAGTCACGCTCCGGTGGCGGTCGCACCCTCGTGATCGTGGAGTCGCCCGCGAAGGCGAAGACGATCCAGGGCTACCTCGGCCCGGCCTACGACGTCGAGGCCTCGGTGGGGCACATCCGCGACCTGCCCAAGCGGGCCGCCGACATCCCCGCCAAGTACAAGGGGGAGGCCTGGTCGCGGCTCGGGGTCGACGTCGACCACGGCTACCAGGCGCTCTACGTCATCGACGCCGACAAGCGCACGAAGGTCGCCGAGCTGAAGAAGAAGCTGGCGGACGCCGACCTCCTCCTCCTCGCGACGGACGAGGACCGCGAGGGCGAGGCCATCGCCTGGCACCTGCTCGAGGTGCTCGCGCCGAAGGTGCCGGTCAAGCGGATGGTCTTCCACGAGATCACCAAGGACGCGATCCAGCGCGCGGTCCTCGACACCCGCGACCTCGACCAGGACCTCGTCGACGCGCAGGAGACCCGACGCATCCTCGACCGGCTCTACGGCTACGAGGTCTCGCCGGTGCTGTGGAAGAAGGTGATGACCGGCCTCTCGGCCGGCCGGGTGCAGTCGGTCGCGACCCGGCTCGTGGTCGACCGCGAGCGTGAGCGCATCGCCTTCCGCAGCGCGTCGTACTGGGACAGCGAGGGACTGTTCGACCCGGGTTCGTTCAGCGCCAAGCTCGTCGCGGTCGACGGCAAGCGCGTCGCGTCGGGCAAGGACTTCAGCGACCGTGGCGTGCTCACCCGCGCCGAGGCCGCGCACCTCACCGAGGAGACGGCGTCCTCGCTCGCCGCAGCGCTGCAGGGCGTCGAGTTCGCCGTGCGCTCGGTCGAGGACAAGCCGTACCGTCGCTCGCCCGCGGCGCCGTTCATGACCTCGACGCTGCAGCAGGAGGCCAGCCGCAAGCTGCGCTGGGGTGCGCAGCGCACGATGCGCGTCGCACAGGGCCTCTACGAGCGCGGCTTCATCACCTACATGCGCACCGACTCCACGACCCTCTCGGAGTCGGCGGTCACCGCGGCGCGGGCGCAGGCAGCGACTCTCTACGGCTCCGACCACGTCTCGGAGGTGCCGCGGCGCTACGACCGCAAGGTCAAGAACGCGCAGGAGGCGCACGAGGCGGTGCGTCCCGCCGGAGACGTCTTCCGTACGCCGGCGGACGTGGCCGGTGAGCTGCGTGGCGACGACTTCCTGCTCTATGACCTCATCTGGAAGCGCACGGTCGCCTCGCAGATGGCAGACGCGCGCGGACAGACCGCGACGATCCGCCTCGGCGCGGTCGCGACCGACGGCCGCGACGCCGAGTTCTCGGTCAGCGGCACCGTGATCACCTTCCGCGGGTTCCTCGCGGCGTACGAGGAGTCGATCGACGAGCAGGCCGAGCGCTCCGACGACGACGGCGCCGAACGTCGGCTCCCGCTGCTCACGGTCGGCGACGCGCTCACCGCACTGCGACTCGACCCGGAGGGCCACTCGACGAACCCGCCGCCGCGCTACACCGAGGCGTCGCTGGTGAAGGCCCTCGAGGAGCGTGGCATCGGCCGTCCCTCGACGTACGCCTCGATCATGGGCACCATCGTCGACCGCGGGTACGTCGTGAAGCGCGGGTCGGCGCTCGTGCCGTCGTTCCTCGCGTTCGCCGTCACACGGCTGATGGAAGAACACTTCACCGACCTCGTCGACTACGACTTCACCGCGCGGCTCGAGGAGGTCCTCGACACCGTGGCATCCGGTGAGGTCGACCGGGTGAGCGTGCTCGACAGCTTCTATCGCGGCGACGCGGCTCGTGACTTCGCCGGCCTGCACCCGCTGGTGAACGACCT
>JANMMN010000323.1:0-1555 GCA_031373405.1 Actinomycetes bacterium | reverse complement strand
CCCCGGCAACGGCGAGCCCTTGGCATCGACGCGGTTCAAGACCGCCCACGCATCGTCGGACGCCGGGCCGAACGGAATCGCACGTCCGCTGTTTGCGGCCCAGTAGGTGGCGCCGTACGCGCCAGCAACCTCATCCTTCTCGGCCTCAGTGAGCTCTTCCCAGTTCTTGCAGACGTCGTTCAGGCGCTGCCCGACGGAGTTGTAGTTCGTGAAGCAGAATCTCCCGTCAGCGGTGCGCATGGTGTAGCTGGGGAGACGTGGCGCCTCCTGGTAGTCCTGCCGCGGGTCATTCGGGCCGTTCAGGAACGCGGCGCCCGGGTCGTCGTCGAACGGGTGCCCGGACAGCCCAGCGGAGACGTCGACGGGTAGGTCCCCGCTGTCGATGGCGGCGAGCAGCTGGATGATGAACGTCGAGACGGGGTCGGGGATCGAGCCGCCGCCTGCCGGGGCGTCACTCAGCGTCCCCGAGCAGTCGTAGTGGCAGGACTTGCCCTCCGGTGGAGTGACGACGGTGACACGAGCCGTCACGCAGCGCCCACCGCTCAGCACCGACCCGGCAGGGCAACGCACCTTCGCCTGTGTCGGTGACTGGCAGTGGCCGCGGACGAGGGTCTGACCCGCGGGGCATCCCCTCGGTGTGCGCGGCGGGTCAGGCGTGGGCGTCACCCGCGGCACGCAGTAGGAGCTCACGCACGCACGCCTTGTTCCCGCCCCTGTCCTGGGTCCTGTGCTGGTCGCGGACCCGGAGCTCGACCCGGCTTGCGAGGCCGTAGGCGACCCGTTCGCGTAGTGCCAGTACCGGTTCCACGCATCGGCGGCCTCGTCCCTCGCCGACAGGATGCGGTTCGCGATCGGCCCGCCAGCGGCCACAGCCGCAGTCGTGGTCACCACTGTGCTCGCCAGTGTGCTCTTCGCGCCGCCCCCGCCGATGGCGGGGCCGCGGGGGCCGGCACCACCGGGCACGCCGACACCCTGCATGAACCCGGGACCCGGCTGTCGCAACAGCCCCGACGGGTCGGACCACGACACCGGGTCACCGCCCGCGTAGGCGTACCAGTTCGACCCGGACCCTGCCGGGTCCTGGCTGGTGAACGCGCCCTGCGCCGGGTCGTACCAGCGGGCGCCCATGTGGACCGTCCCGTCGGTCTGGGTCCACTGCGACTGGAATCCCAGCGACGACGCGGTCCCCGACGTGCTCACCCGGGTGCCCCAGGCGTTGAACGCTGCGGTCCCCGAGGTCGCGGCAGCATTCGGGCCGATCAGCCCGACGGTGTCACCGTGCCCGTTCGCCACGACGACTGTCGCGACCCCGGAGCGGGACTGCGCGTACGTCCCGCCGGCCGGCGAGTGCGAGTACAGCGTGGTGCCGTCCGAGACTGGCTCGGTCTCCGCGCCCGCGTAGCCGAACGAGCTGGCGCCGTTGGTCAGCAGCCGGTCCATCGGGTCGTAGCTGTTCGTGGTCGACCCGTCGGTGATCGCCCGACCGAAGGCATCGAAGGTGTAGTTCGTGACGACCGGGTTCTTCCCGGACGGGGTCTTGCGCAGCCGCTGGCCG
>JANMMN010000311.1:0-2624 GCA_031373405.1 Actinomycetes bacterium | reverse complement strand
CCGATGGCCGTCCCGGTCGGGATCGCCCTGGTCGGCCTCGGCGTCTCGCTCTATCGCGACACGCGCACCCAGGCGACGCCGACCAACACCTCGGCCGTCCGCATCGAGCACGCGACCGTCTGATGGCCACTCGTCCCACGTCCGAGCTGCCGGGGCGAGCGCCCCGGCAGCGCCGGTCGCGCAGCTGGCCGGTGCCGTTGGCGCTGCTGCTGCTCGCCGCGGTCCCGGTCATGGCCGGCTCGCTTCGGGTGGTCCAGCTGCTCGGCGGGCCCGCACTCATACCGGCCGACCACAGGTTCGCCGACTTCCCGCTCCCGCTCGTGGCGCACATCGTCGGCGCGTGCTTGTTCGCCATCGTCGGGGCCTTCCAGTTCGTGCCACGGTTGTGTCGGCTGCACCGAGGTTGGCACCGCGGTGCCGGTCGGCTGCTGGTGGTGGCCGGTCTCGTCGTCGCCGGGTCGGGGCTGTGGATGACGTTGCTGTACGCCGCCAAGCCCGGCACCGGGATCCTGCTCTACCTGCTGAGGCTGGTCTTCTCGTCCGCGATGGCTGCGTGCCTGGTCCTCGGCGTCGCGACGGTCCGACGCGGCGACATCACCGGTCACCGCGCCTGGATGATCCGTGCTTACGCGATCGGGCTCGCCGCCGGCACCCAGGCCTTCACGGGCGGCATCGGAGGTGCCCTGCTGGGCAACGGCGAGGTGCAGGGTGACCTCGCCATGGGGTCGGCGTGGGTGATCAACCTCGTGATCGCCGAGTGGGTGATCCGGCGCCCGGCTCGTTCCGCGTCGTCGCGTCACCCCGATCGTGTCGGACGTCGCGTCGCGCGGGCAGGAGCGCCGTCGTGACGCCGGGCGACGAGCGCATCTACCAGTTCCGTGTCGCCGGCCATCTCGACGGCCGGTGGTCGGCCTGGTTCGAAGGTCTCGCCATCACCGGTGCCGACGACGGCACGTGCACGCTCACCGGCCCGGTGGCCGACCAGGCGCAGCTCCACGGCATCCTTGCCCGGCTGCGCGACCTCGGCGCCACCCTGCTGTCGCTGCGCACGCTCGACACCGACGACGAGCGGCTCAGCGTGCGTCGAGCAGACCCAGCTCGCGACCTCGGCGTACGGCGGCACGTCGGTTGTTGACGCCGAGCTTCGTGTAGATCCCTTTGGTGTGGGTGCGCACGGTGTTGAGCGAGACGTACAGGTGCCGGGCGATCTCGGGACCGTCCAGCTCGGTGTCGAGCAGGTGGAGGACCTCGAGCTCGCGCCGGCTGAGTGCCTCGACCCTGCTCCCCATCGCCGGCCCAGTCCGCGACAGCGGCTCCTTGCTGGTCGGTGTCGCGGACGCGGCGCGGCAGGCGTCGTGCAGCGAGCCCGCCCATGACCCGGCGCCCGACCGCTCGGCGAGCGAGTTGGTCAGTGGTGCGAGAAGCGGGCCGTGACGGGAGAAGGAGTGCACCTGTCCTTCGGGCTCGGCCAGGTCCGCGACCCGTCCGAGAAGGACGAGCGCACGGTCGAGGTCATCGCGGCACTGCGCGGCCAGTGCCTGGAGGACCAGGACCTCGATGACCGTGGCGGGTCTGCCTCCCTGCGCGGCGGCCACGCCGAGCCGCTCCAGCAGCCGATCGGCCTCGTCGAGTGCGTCCGTGCCGCGGCCGTCGCCGCGACGGTGTCGCATCAGCAGGACCTCGGCGAGGGTCACGTGCTCGAACTCGCGCACGTAAGACAGCTCCTGCGTCGAGGTCACGTCGTGGTCGCGCACCCATCGGGCGGCAGCGTCGTGGTCAACACGACGGACGTGCAGGCGCGCGGCGACAGCGTGCAGCGGCGTGACGTCGGGTGAGAAGTCACCGAGATACACCTGCTGGGCCTCGGCGACGAGGGCGAGCGCGGTCGTGAGGTCACCGTCGGCAGCGGCGAGCATCGCTGCTGTCGCGCGCGATCGGTACGGGTACTGCGGGAGGCCGAGCTCCTCGCCGAGACGCCGAGCGTCGTCGAGCCGGTCGCGTGCCTCGCCGAGCCGACCGCGTTCCAGCGCCACCTGGCTCAGACCGAGCTGCATGTCCGCGACACCGCGTGGCGTGGCTCCGGCTGCGGTGGCGCGACGCAGCGCCTCGTCGTATCCGGTCCCCGCGTCACGCAGTCGTCCTTGAGCCATCGCGATGTCGGCCAGCGTGATGGTGCAGCCGAGCGCGTCGGAGACGTGCCCGGCGCGAAGCAGTCCCTCGATGCACGCGGTGTAGCGCCGGTGCGCGTCGTCGAGCTCGCCGACGGCCCAGTGGGCCAGGCCGGACAGGCCGGACGCGCCGGCACGGACGACGTCGTCGTCGGGGGTCGAGGCGTCGATCGCCCGCTGGGCGTGATCGTGCGTGGCCGCGAGGTCGCCGGTCACCAGCGAGAGCGCGGCCCGGTAGAGCTCGACCGCCGACGGCACCCGGGCCAGCTCGGATTCCTCGACCGCCACGATGCTTGTTTCCCGAGACGCGGAGGCGATGCGCTCGGTGATGGCGGGCAGCTGCTGCTCGACCGCACGAAGCCGAGATTCGACGTTCGTGAACTCGTTGCTGGACATGAGGGCGCCGACGAAGCCGACCGCCAGCACCGGCCGGGCTCGTACGACCTCGTCCGGGAA
>JANMMN010000294.1:0-1776 GCA_031373405.1 Actinomycetes bacterium | reverse complement strand
CACGAGGAAGATCACGACTTGGGGTCAGGAAGTGCCCTTGAGGGGCACTTCGTGACCTTAGAGGTCATGACCTTCCCTGGGGTGGGTCAGCCGGTGAGGATGATGAGGCGTTCTTCGGTCATCTCCTTCACCGACCAGGCCGGGCCCTCGCGGGTGTTGCCTGAGTCGCGCAGGCCGCCGTAGGGCTGCTGGTCGGCCCGCCAGGTCGGCACCTCGTTGATCAGCACGCCGCCGAAGTCGAGCGTGCGCGCCGCCCTGAGCGCCTTGGTGATGTCGGCCGTGAACACGCCCGCCTGCAGCCCGTACCTCGTGTCGTTCGCCATTCGCAAGGCGTCGTCGAAGTCGTCGTACGCGGTCACAGTGACCACAGGCCCGAAGACCTCCTGGGAGCAGACCTTCATCTCCGGCGTCGCATCGACGACGAGGGTGGGGCGCAGCACGCCGTCCGCACCGATGACGCCTCCGCTCGCGACCCGGGCACCGGCGTCGCGGGCCTCCTCGACCCACGAGGCGACCCGGTCGCGCTCGGAGATCGAGATGAGTGCGGAGACGTCGGTCGCCTCGTCGAGCGGGTCACCCACGACGAGCGTGTCGACCGCGGCGGTGAGCTCGCTGATGACATCGGCCGCGATGGAGGAGTGCACGAAGACCCGTTGCGTCGAGATGCACGACTGGCCGGCGTGGCTGAAGCCCGCTGTCTTGACCTTCGCCACGGCACTGCGCCAGTCGCCATCGGCCTCGAGGATGAGCGGGGCGTTGTTTCCGAGCTCGAGGCCGACCCGCTTGCGCGGCGCCCGTGCGCGGATCGACCAGCCCACCTCGGGCGAGCCGGTGAAGGTGATGAGCGCGACGTCGTCGTGGTCGACGATGGCGTTGCCGACAACCGTGCCCGACCCGGTGACGACGTGGAGGTAGCCCTCAGGCAGGCCGCACTCCTCGAGGAGCATGCGCGCGAGCAGGATCGAGGAGAAGGGCGTCTGGCTCGCCGGCTTGAGCACTACCGGGCAGCCCGCGGCGATCGCGGGTCCGAGCTTGTGCGCCACGAGGTTGAGCGGGAAGTTGAACGGCGAGATGGCGCCGATGACTCCGATCGGCACGCGCAGGATGAAACCGAGCTTGCCCTCGCCGGCCGGTGACGCCTCGAGCGGCACGACCTCACCGGCGAGCTGGCGGGCGACCGCCGCGCTGAACGCGAAGGTGCTGACGGCTCGCTGGGCCTCGGCCCGTGCGGTACGGATCGGCTTGGCCGCCTCGAGCGCGATGCAGCGGGCGAAATCCTCCTGGCGCTCCGCGAGCAGGAGCGCGGCCTTGTCGAGGATCTCCGCGCGCCTCCACTGCACGAGCGGCATCTCGTGCAGGGCACGTTTCGCGGCGGCGACGGCGCGGTCGACGTCCGCCGCGGTGAGCGAGGGCACCGAGCCGAGCAGGGCGCCGTCGTACGGGGCGCGCACCTCGATCGAGGCGGAACCGACGACGGCCTCGCCGTCGAGCGGGACGGGAGTGACGGAACCGGCGTCGATGCCGGGGATACCGGGTGCGGTGGTCATGCCGCGACGCTAGCGGCCGGCCCGCGCACTGGGGACCGTCCCGGACGGAGTCGTGCCCGCCCGTGCCTGGCCGGGTCGGCCACCCCGATGCGCGAATCCTTCGCAGGTAGCAGCGGTCCCCGCCAGCGGTCTCGCATCGTGGGACGCGTTTGCCACCAGGTGAGACGCGGCCGACAGTTGACCCATGTCCGCGCACACCCGCCTCGTGGTTCGACGTCACGTCGACCAC
>JANMMN010000280.1:0-13801 GCA_031373405.1 Actinomycetes bacterium | reverse complement strand
ACCGGGTCGCCGTCCTCGACGAGCCACTCGACGACGGTGCCGCCGTGCGGTGCGAGCACGGGCTGCTCGTCGCGCAGGTTGACGATGGAGCCGACGGCGGCGCCCTTGACGAGGGCGTCGCCCGCGACCGAGTCGATGGCGAGGCGGAAGGTTCCCTTCGACGGTGAGACCAGGAGGCGCCAGGTCGGTGCCTCCGACATCACGGTCGCGGACGCGTGCCGCTCGATGAGGTCCCATGCGGCCGGGAGGTCGTCCGGGGTGGTGAGTGCGACGGCCTCGATGCCGGGGAGCGCGCGCTTGGCCAGCCCGGTGAGCGTGCCGGCCGGCGGCAGCTCGAGCAGCGCGGTCACGCCCATCTCGGCCATCGTCGACATGCACAGGTCCCAGCGGACGGGCGAGCTCACCTGGGTCACGAGCCGGGTGAGCACGTCGCGGCCGCTGTGCACCACGGTGCCGTCGGCGTTGCTGATGAGCGGGAGCCGGGCGCTGTGCAGGTAGATCGAGCGGGCGTGCTGAGCCAGGACGGCGACGGCCGGGGCCATGTGCTGCGTGTGGAACGCGCCGGCCACCGGGAGGGGACGGAGGCGGGCCTTCGCCGGCGGGTCCGCGGCGAACGCGTCGAGCTGCTCGAGAGTGCCGGCCACGACGATCTGGCCGGCGCCGTTCTCGTTGGCGGCGGTGAGTCCGTGCCGCTCGGCCACGGCGACGACCTCGTCGCGCTCGCCGCCGAGGACGGCGGTCATGCCGGTGGGGGTGACCGCGGCGGCCGCAGCCATCGCGTTGCCGCGCTCACGGACGAAGACCATGGCCTGCTCGGCGGTGATCACACCGGCTCCGACGGCCGCGGTGATCTCGCCGACACTGTGGCCCGCGCCGGCGGCAACCTTCGCGTAGGCGTCGGACGGGTGCGGGAACAGGCTCAGCAGAGACACGAGGCCCGCGCCGACCAGGAGCGGCTGCGCCACGGCGGTGTCGCGGATCGTGTCGGCGTCGCTCTCGGTGCCGTGCCGGACGAGGTCGATCCCGGCGACGGTCGACAGCCAGCGCAGGCGGTCCTCGAAGCCGGACACCTCCAGCCAGGGCGTGAGGAAGCCGGGGGTCTGGGAGCCCTGTCCGGGCGCGACAACGACGAGCACGAGTCCAGCGTGTCGAAACCGTGACCTGCCCGCGCTCACGACCCGACCAACGTCGGGCGGCAAACGTTGGAGGTTTCCTACAACGATGAGGTCGTCCTACGAGGATCGGGCGTCGTCGGCGAGCCGTCCGAGGGCAAGGGCCAGTCGGAGCGACCAGGCGTCTCGCGGGGTGGTCGGAGTGAGCCCCGTCACGTCGGCCACGCGACGCAGGCGATAGCGCACCGTGTTGGGGTGCACGAAGAGCTCGCGAGCCGCCCCTTCCAACGACCCGGTTCGTTCCAGGTACGCAGCGAGCGTGGCGACGAGGGTGGGGTCCTCGGCGACGAGCCGCAGGTAGACGTCGTCGACGAGGCTGCCGATCGCCTCGGCGTCGCCGTCGAGGGCTCGCTCGGGGAGCAGGTCGGAGGCCAGCACCGGGCGCGGCGCGTCCGGCCACGCCGACGCGGCCCGGAAGCCGGCGAGCGACTCCCGCGAGCTGCGGGACGCGTCCGACAGTGTCGGCACGAGCGAGCCGACGACGACAGGACCGCGGGCGAACTGACTGACGATCGCGCGCGCAGCACGCTCTGCGTCGGTCACGTTGCCCAGGACGACGACGAGCCGCTGAGCCTGTACGCCGGTGAGTGCGTCGAGGCGGTGGTGGCGGGCCGAACGCTTCACCGCCTCGGCGATCGTCTCGGGATCGCCGTACGGCGCATGCCCGGTGACCACGCACACTCCCGCGACCTTCGCCCAGCCGAGCGCCGCACCGCGCGAGACGACGCCGTCGTCGACGTCATCGCGCAGAAGGGCGTCGAGGACGAGCGACTCGAGCCTCGCGTCCCACGCACCTCGCGCCTCGGCCGCCCGGGCATACACCTCGGCGGCGGCGAACGCGATCTCGCGCGAGTACAGCAGCAGCCCCTCGCGGAGCCAGGCGCTGTCCTCGGGGCCGGCGAGCTCCTCGACGTGCTCCTCCGCGACCGCGATCGTCGTACGCACGAGGTCGACGGTCTGCCGCAGCGAGACGGCCCGCACGAGCTCGCGTGGCGCCGTGCCGAACACGTCGGCCGTGATGGCCTGGGCGCCGTCGGGATCGCGGAACCACTGCACGAAGGCGGCGATGCCCGCTTGGGCGACCAGGTTGACCCAGGACCGGTCCTCGGCGGACATGGCGCGGTACCAGGGGAGCTCGGACTCCATCCGCGCGGACGTCTCCGTGGCCAGGCGTCCGGTCGAGCGCTCGAGGCGCCGCACGGTTGCTGCTCGCTGGCGGGTCGTCACGACTGGCAGCCTAGGGGGAGCGCGGCGTGCCCGGCGGCCCGCCCGTTGGCGGAATGCCACAACCGAGCATATGGTTGAATCTCCAACTACTAAGGACGGAGCTCCGACGTGGAGACGCCCCTGGCCCCTGCGGTCGACCTTCGCCGTGCCGCCGACCGGTTCAGCACCGACGTCGGCTGGCTCGACAGCGCGCACTCCTTCTCGTTCGGCCAGCACTACGACCCGCGCAACACCCACTTCGGGCTCCTGCTGGTGAGCAACGACGACGTGGTCGCGGCCGGGACCGGCTTCGACACCCACCCTCACCGTGACATGGAGATCGTCACCTGGGTGCTCGACGGCGCGCTCGTGCACCAGGACTCCGAGGGCAACAACGGCCTGATCCACCCCGGCCTCGCCCAGCGGATGTCGGCCGGGACCGGGATCCGGCACTCGGAGAAGAACGACTCGTGGCGCCTGACCGGTGCCGAACCGCACCAGGACCCGGTCCACTTCGTGCAGATGTGGGTCGTCCCCGACACCCCGGGCACCGACCCCGGATACGACCAGCTCGACATCAGCGCCGAGCTCGAGCGCGGTGGTCTCGTGACCGTCGCGTCGGGCCTGGACAAGCACGCCGACGCCCGCGCCATCCGGATCGGCAACCGGTACGCCGGGCTGCACGCGGCGAGGCTGGCCGACGGTGAGTCGGTGGTGCTCCCGAGTGCCCCGTTCGTGCACGTCTTCGCCGCCCGCGGTGCCGCGGCGCTCGAGGCCACCGGTGTCCTCGAGACGGGTGACTCAGCGAGGATCACCAGCTCGGACGGCCGCCGCATCACAGCCGTCGGAGGCCCCGCAGAGGTCCTGGTCTGGGAGATGCACGCCCAGCTCTCCTAGCCGGGACCAACCGGGGTGGGCGGGGCTGAGGAGCTTGGGGCTAGCCCGTGCCCTCGGTGTTGCCGGCGTCGGCCTTCGAGGGGTCGGTCAGGTGGTAGCGCTCGATCGCCTCGGTGACCGTGGTGCGGGGCAGCTCGTCGCGCTCGGCGAGGGTGGCGAGAGTGCGCACGGCGATGCTCTCGGCGTCGACGAGGAAGTGTCGTCGCAACGCCCCTCGGGTGTCGGACATGCCCCAGCCGTCGGTGCCGAGCGTCGCGTAGTCGGTCCGCACCCAGGGACGGATCATGTCCTGCAGCTCGCGCATGTAGTCCGAGACGCCGACGACCGGACCGGGACGGCCCTCGAGCCGCTGCGCGACGTACGCCGTGCGCGGGGTCGACTCCGGCTCGAGCAGGTTGTGCCGGTCGACGGCCAGGCCGTCGCGACGCAGCTCGGTCCACGACGTGACCGACCAGACGTCGGCGTGCACGCCCCAGTCCTCGCGCAGCAGCCGTTGAGCCTCGAGTGCCCACGGCACCGCGACACCGGAGGCGAGCACCTGCGCCCGTGGTCCGTCACCCTCGCCCGCGGCGGAGAGCAGGTACATGCCGCGCACGATCCCGTCGGCGTCGACATCGGCCGGCTCGACCGGCTGCACGTAGGGCTCGTTGTAGAGCGTGAGGTAGTAGAAGACGTCCTCGGGGCGCTCGCCGTACATCCGTCGGAGGCCGTCGCGCACGATGTGCCCGAGCTCGTAGCCGTACGCCGGGTCGTAGGCGATCACCGCGGGGTTGGTCGCGGCGAGCACGGGGGAGTGCCCGTCCTCGTGCTGGAGGCCTTCGCCGTTGAGCGTGGTACGACCGGCAGTGGCACCGAGCACGAAGCCGCGGGCCATCTGGTCCATCGCCGCCCAGAACGCGTCACCCGTGCGCTGGAAGCCGAACATGGAGTAGAAGATGTAGATCGGGATCATCGGCTCGCCGTGGGTGGCGTAGGAGGATCCCGCAGCCGTGAACGACGCGACCGAGCCGGCCTCGTTGATGCCCTCGTGCAGGATCTGCCCGGACGTCGACTCCTTGTAGGCCAGCACCAGGTCGCGGTCGACCGAGGTGTAGGTCTGGCCGTGCGGCGAATAGATCTTCGCCGTCGGAAACATCGAGTCCATGCCGAACGTGCGTGCCTCGTCCGGGATGATCGGCACGATGCGATGACCGATCTCCGGGTCGCGCATGAGGTCCTTGAGCAACCGCACGAAGGCCATGGTCGTGGCGATCGCCTGCTTGCCCGAGCCGCGCTTGACCACGTCGTAGACCGGGTCGCCCGGCAGCACCAGCACCGTGCCGGTGGTACGCCGCGAGGGCACGCCGCCTCCGAGCGCACGCCGGCGCTCGAGCATGTACTGGGTGTGCTCGTGCTCCATGCCGGGGTGGTAGTACGGCGGGAGGTAGGCGTCCATGTCGGCGTCGGCGATGGGGATCTGCAACCGGTCGCGGAAGACCTTGAGGTCGTCGAGGGTCAGCTTCTTCATCTGGTGGGTCGCGTTGCGGCCCTCGAAGTGGCTGCCCAGGGTCCAGCCCTTGATGGTCTTCGCGAGGATGACCGTGGGTTGGCCCTTGTGCTCGGTCGCTGCACGGTAGGCGGCGTACATCTTGCGGTAGTCGTGGCCGCCGCGGGACAGCGACCAGATCTCGTCGTCGCTCCAGGTCTCGACCATCTTGCGGGTGCGCGGGTCGCGGCCGAAGAAGTGCTCGCGGATGAACGCGCCGTCCTCGGCCTTGTAGGTCTGGTAGTCGCCGTCGGGTGTGCGGTTCATCAGGTTGACCAGCGCGCCGTCGGCGTCCTGCGCGAGCAGGTCGTCCCACTTGCGCCCCCAGACGACCTTGATGACGATCCAGCCGGCGCCGCGGAAGAACGACTCGAGCTCCTGGATGATCTTGCCGTTGCCGCGGACCGGTCCGTCGAGCCGCTGAAGGTTGCAGTTGACGACGAAGGTGAGGTTGTCGAGCTCCTCGGTGGCCGCGATCTGCAGCGCGCCACGGCTCTCGACCTCGTCCATCTCGCCGTCGCCGAGATAGGCCCACACCCGCTGCTCGCTGGTGTCCTTGATGCCGCGGGCGTGCAGGTACTTGTTGAACCGCGCCTGGTAGATCGCGTTGATCGGGCCGAGGCCCATCGACACGGTCGGGAACTCCCAGAAGTCCGGCATGAGCCGCGGGTGCGGGTAGGACGAGAGCCCGCCGCCGGGGTGCGTGAGCTCCTGGCGGAAGCCGTCCATCTGGTGCTCGGAGAGCCGGCCCTCGAGGAAGGCGCGCGCGTACATGCCGGGTGAGCCATGGCCCTGGAAGTAGATCTGGTCGCCACCGCCGGGGTGGTCCTTGCCGCGGAAGAAGTGGTTGAAGCCCACTTCGTAGAGGGTCGCGGTCGAGGCGTACGTCGAGATGTGGCCACCGACGCCCACCCCGGGGCGCTGCGCGCGGTGCACCATGATCGCGGCGTTCCATCGCGCGTAGGCGCGAATGCGGCGCTCGACGCCCTCGTCACCGGGGAACCACGGCTCGCGCTCGGGCGGGATGGTGTTGATGTAGTCGGTGCTGCGCAGGCTCGGCACCCCGACGTTCTGCTCGGCGGCGCGACGCAGCAACGACAGCATGATGTAGCGCGCGCGGTACGGGCCCGCGTGCGCGACGAGTGCATCGAACGAGTCGAGCCATTCGCCGGTCTCGTCGGGGTCGACGTCGACGTACTGGGTGGGAAGACCGCCGGCGAGCAAGGGCTCGCGATCGCGTCCGGGTGCCACGGGTGTATCCATCTCCTCGGGTCGCACAGAGGCATACCCGACTATTCTGCCCGTTACCGGCGAGTCACGTCGGATCCCGCCTCCCGATCGGACGCCGGGACACCGGCGCGAGGGTCCGTGTCGCGGTCGCGGAGCGCGACGCGCCGGGCCCGGATGCGCCGTGATGCTTGCGTCGGGCGCACGCCGTCCGGTGGACTACGCACATCCCCTCGGGGTGCAGGGTCGGTGCCGCCGACCCGCGAGGACGAATCGGAGGACGTCGTGACCGCGACCGCGGACGACGCGGAGGTCCAGCGCGCCCTGGCTGGCAAGCTCGCGATCACGGCCGGCCAGGTCGTCCAGGAGATGGGCTACGACGACGACTGCGACGACGACCTGCGCGCCGGCGTCGCGGCAGTCTCCGGCACCGCACTCGTCGACGTGCACTACGACGATGTCGTTGACGTCGCGCTGCTGTGGTGGCGAGAGGACGACGGCGACCTCGTCGACGCGCTCGTCGACGCGATCGCGATCCTCGCCGACGCCGGCGTGGTCTGGCTGCTCACCCCCAAGCCCGGCCGCGACGGGCACGTGGAGTCCGCGGAGATCGCGGACGCTGCCCCCACTGCCGGGCTTCAGGCCACGAGCACGGTGTCGGCCTCGCGCGACTGGCAGGGCACTCGGCTGGTCGCCCCCAGGGCCTCCCGGCGCTGAGTCGCAGCCGATCGCGGCTCAGTCCGGCAGCGCGGCCTCGAGGATCTCCTCCATCGGCCACGTGCCTCGGCTGGTGTTCGACGCGACCGTCCAGGTGCTCGCCGACGGCGCGTGGTGCCACGACCGGAACGACACCCCGGCGTCGTAGCCGTGCAGCTCGACGACGCCGCTGCGATGCAGCCACAGGCCGAGCCCGTAACCCGGTCGAGCGTCGGTCGGGCGGGTCCGCGCGTGCAGCATCGTCGACACCACCGGCTCCGGGACGATCCGGCCGTTGACCAGCGCGGTCCACAGCGCGCTCATGTCCGCCACCGTCGTGTACGCGCCTCCGTCACCGCTGCCGCGCACCGGCAGGTGCAGCACGTTGGTCCGGAGACCGTCCGGGTGCAGATAGCCCACTGCCGCCGTGCCGGGCAGCTCGTCGGAGCGCAGGAACGCGGTGTCGATCATCCCGGCCGGCTCGCACACCCGAGCGGCGACGAGCTCGTCGAAGGGGGACCCGGCGACGCGCTCCGCGACGATGGCGAGCACGACGAAGCCGCCGTTGTTGTAGGAGAAGACCGCGCCAGGCTCGGCGACGCCCGGGTGACCGTCGAGGATGGCGAGGTAGTCCTCGCTCGCCGCAAGCTGCTGGACCGGCACCGGCATCGGGTAGTCGTCGACCAGCGAGATCACTCCCTCGTCGAGGTAGTCACCGATGCCGGACCGGTGACCGAGCAGGTGCTCGATCGTCACCCGGTCGTCGATCAGTGGCAGGTCGGCGCCGAGCACCGAGCGCGCCGTCGTCTCCAGGGTGAGTGCACCGTCGACCACGAGGCTCATGACGGTGAGCGCGGTGAGTCCCTTGGTGACGCTGGCCGTCCCCAGCTGGTGGGTCGTCGTCATCGGGAGGTGGTGCGCGCGGTCGGCGAGGCCGTACGCCACCAGCACGCTTGTCTCGCCGGCGACGTCGATCCGTACGACACCGGAGAAGCCCGTCCGCTCGGCCTCGCGGTCGAGTGCGTTCCGCAGGACGTCCATCGCCGTACGGTCCCGCGAACCTCCCTGGCGGCGCAACGGAGTTGGGCGCCTCAGCCGGGGCTGCGGCCGAACGGCAGCCGTCGCAGCACCGAGCTGAGGGCCGTCGTGGCCCTGATGGCGCCGACGAGGGCGCCGCGTCCCGGGATGCCCGGCACCGCCTCGACGATCGGTCCGAGAGCGAGGAGGCCGTTGAGGTCGTGCACGGAGACCTGACGCCCGCGGATCGCGGCGGGGACGTCGGCGCGCCCCGCCGTGATCTCCAGCAGCAGCCGGGTCGAACCTTCGACCGAGGGGCCGACGTCCGCCGGGAGCACGATGGTCGGGTCGCCCGCGTCGAGCAGCTCGGTGCGCCAGGACCCGCCCGTGGCCGCGGTGCCGAGCAGTGCCGTCGGCGTGATCGCCGCGATGGAGGCGGTGAGCCCCTGCCGTGCGGCCAGCGACCCGATCGTGTCGACGAGACCGAGGAGCCCGTTGTCGAGCAGCGCCTCAGGGACGACAGCGCCTGCACTCTCGAGGTCGAGGGCCGAGGTGGCGAGCGGGTAGGTGGACGCGTGCAGGAACGTGATCACGGGCAACGTGCCGAGCATCGAGGCGATCGGCGCATCGGCGAGCCCGTCGTCCTCGCCGAAGAGCCAGGTCGTCATCGCCTCGCCCTGCCGCACGATGGCGTCGCGGATGGCGGCATCGGACTCGTGGCGGTGCGCCTCGCGTACGACGTCGACGAGCGCGCCCTGGTCGTGGTCGCCGACGAGCCCCCGCCGCGCTTCGTCGAGCAGCTGTCGCAGCGGTCGGTTGTCGTCCCACGCACCGAGCGGGATCACGATCTCGCGAGCGGTCAGGCCCTTGGCTCGGGTCGGGGCATCGAGGTCGACGTGCTCGAGCATCCCGGAGAACAGTGCCCACGACTGCGAGACCGACGCGGCGAGGCGCCCCCGGTCGGTGGTCGCGAGGCCGCGGTCGCCCACGCTCGGGATGAGGACCGACGGCAGCTGTGTCACGATCGCATCCTGCCGTGACGGGTGTGCCGTCGCGGCTCGATCACGTCGAGAGGGCCCGAGGATGACGATCGAGGTTGGCCAGGAGGCCCCGGACTTCGAGCTGAAGAACCAGTTCGGCGAGCCGGTGCGCCTCTCGTCGTTCCGCGGTGCGAGCAACGTCGTGCTGGTGTTCTTCCCCAAGGCGTTCACCCCGACCTGCACCGGCGAGCTGTGCGAGATCCGTGACGAGCTGCCGACCGTCGGGGACGACGAGACCGTCGTGCTCGGGATCTCCTGTGACACCACCGCGACGCTCAAGGTCTTCGCCGAGAACGAGAAGTACGACTTCGACCTGCTCAGCGACTTCTGGCCGCACGGCGCGGTCGCGCAGCGCTACCACGCGTTCTTCGAGCCGGGCGGCTTCGCGATGCGTGCCACGTTCATCATCGACAAGGCCGGCGTGCTGCGCTGGTCGGTCGTCAACGGCCCCGGCGAGGTTCGTCGTACGTCGGACTACGGCGTGGCGCTCGCCGCACTCTGACGCGCTGCTGCGTCGTGGCACGGCATGATCGGCGTCGTGGGGTGCGTGCGGTGCGGTCGGCGACAGGTCGACCCTGACTCTGGCCCGTCGCTGTGGCGGCGTGCGGTGCTCGGCGGTTCTCAGGTGCTGGTCTGCCCCGACTGTCAGGGCGAGGGCTGGACCGAGGATCTCGACAGCTGCTCGTCGTGCGCCTCGACGATGCTGGTGAAGCGCCTCGGCGAGGTGGCCTGCCGTGCGTGCGGCGCGACCGAGCCCGGCCCCCCGGCCGCGAGGCCGGTCCCGGTGGGCCCGGCCGAATCACTCGCGGCCGACGTCGCAGCAGCGCTGGGCCGCATCCTCGGGCGCCCCCCCGCCCGCCCGGCCGCCGCCGACCCCCGACCAAGATCGAGATGCGCGTGCGCGCCGGGCGACGCACCATCGTGGAGATGGCCGCGTCGCCGGTGGCCCGAGACCCCGGCGACGTGGCCGTCGCACGCTCGGGTGACGTCGGCGTACGCCGTCCCGGGGTCGATCCACGGAGTGAGTCGGGGTAGCCTCGCCGATCGGCACGCTGGTGCCGCTACCGGGCGTATAGCTCAGTTGGTTAGAGCACCTCCCTTACAAGGAGGTGGCCGGGGGTTCGAGTCCCTCTGCGCCCACCGGTGTCGTCGTGAGCGTCGATCGCCTTGCGCGGTCTGGAGGATGCGTGACCCTCGATCTTCGCGGTGCGGGGCGCTCCCCCGACCTCGTCGTCATCGGTGCCCGGGTGCGGCTCGGCGTCGACCGCTGGGCCACCGGCATCGCCGTGACCGGCGACCGCATCACGGCCGTGGGCGACGCGGCCGAGATCGCTGCCCTGGCGGGTCCGCGCACGCGCGTCGTGCGGGCACCGGGCGGGCTGGTGCTCCCCGGGTTCCAGGACAGCCACGTGCACGCGCCGTTCGCAGGCCGCAACCGACGCCGCGTGTGGCTCAACGACCTGCACGGTCGCGAGTCCTACCTCGACGCGATCTCCGCGTACGCCGCAGCGCACCCCGACGAGCCGTGGATCATCGGCGGCGGCTGGGCGATGGAGTGCTTCCCCGGCGGCCTGCCGCGCAAGGAGGACCTCGACGCGGTGGTGCCCGACCGCCCGGTGTTCCTGTTCAACAAGGACGTGCACGGAGCCTGGGCCAACTCGCGGGCGCTCGACCTCGGCGGGATCACCGACGACACCTCCGACCCCTGGGACGGGCGGATCGAGCGCGACCGGGACGGCGTGGCGACCGGGTGCCTGCACGAGGGTGCGGCGTACTCGTTCCACGACCGGGTCGTGCCGGCGCCGGATCGTGCGGAGTGGGAGGCCTCGATCCTCGAGGCGCAGCAGCACCTGCACGCCCTGGGCATCACCGGGTGGCAGGACGCCTGGGTGACCGCGTCGACGCTCGAGGCGTACCGGTCCCTTGCGGCCGATGGACGCCTCACGGCCCGGGTCGTGGGGGCACTGTGGTGGGACCGGCACCGCGGTCTGGAGCAGATCCCCGACCTGCTCGCCCAGCGGGAGTCCGCATCGGGCGCTGCGTCGGAGGCAGGGTCCGGCCGACCCGGGTTCCTGCCTACGACCGTCAAGGTCATGACCGACGGAGTGCTGGAGAACTACACCGGTCGACTGCTCGAGCCCTACTGCGACGGGTGCGGTGGGCACACCGACAACGACGGCATCTCCTACATCGACAGTGCGGAGCTCGCTGCTGCGCTGACCGAGCTCGACGCGTACGGTTTCCAGGTGCACCTGCACGCGATCGGGGACCGCGCGGTGCGCGAGTCGCTCGACGCGATCGAGGCCGCGAGACGGGCCAACGGCGTCAACGACAACCGGCACCACATCGCGCACGTGCAGGTTGTCGCGCGCGCGGATGTGCCACGCTTCGCCGAGCTCGGTGTCATCGCCAACTGCCAGGCGCTCTGGGCGCAGAGCGATGCACAGATGGACGAGCTGACTGTGCCGTTCCTGGGTCGCGATCGCGTCGCTCTGCAGTATCCGTTCGAGGGGATCCGTGCCGCCGGTGCCCGGTTGTGCATGGGCAGCGACTGGGCCGTCACCACGGCCGACCCGCTCGAGCAGCTCGAGGTCGCGATCACCCGGGCGGCGCGCGGGGGCGTGCCCTTCCTCCCCGAGCAACGGCTCTCCCTCGATGTCGCCGTCGACGCGTTCACGGCGGGCTCCGCGTACGTCAACCACGACGACGAGGCAGGCGTGCTCGCCGTCGGGATGCGCGCCGATCTCGCGCTGCTCGACCTCGACGTGTTCGCCGCGGGCTTCGCGACTCCCGACCACGCCCCGCTGGCCGACGCGACCGTGACGCTCACGGTGGCGGCCGGTCGGGTCGTGCACGACCGGATCGTGTGAGGGGGCTTCGCTGCCACTCGGTCACCCTGCGTGACTAATGCGTCACCTGGTGTTGATGGTGCGGGTGGGACGAATGGGGAACACTCGGAACGAGACAGGATCGGTCGCGTGCCTGCGGGCTGCGCTCGTGAACGGGTGCGGGGTGAGGCACGACTGTGGTGCGACCAGGGGACCAGATGAGCGTCAGCACGCGCGTGCGCCGGACGGCTCTGGTCGGCGTCGGCGCCCTGGTGCTGGCGTTGGCGCCGATGTTCCCGGCGTACGCCGATCCGCTCGGTCTCACGATCACCTCGCCGCTCGCCGGCACGCTGGTCTCTGGGCTGGTGACCCTCGAGGTGACCGGTGACTCCGCCGGCACCGGCACGCCGGACGAGGTGCGCCTCTACGCCGACGGCACGGAGGTCGCAGCGGCCCCGTGCCCCGGCACCGGAGTCGGAGACGTGTGCACGACCTCCCTCGTCTGGGACAGCGCGGGCTCGCCCGACGGACCGGTCGAGCTCACTGCCACCATGTTCGCTGCGGCGCTCGCGCTGACATCGAGCGGTGCGGTATCGGTGACGGTGTCGAACCCGGTGCCGCCTGCGCCCAGCGTGTCGATCACCTCGCCGTCTGCTGGTGCGACGGTGTCGGGGGCGAGCGTGTCGGTGGCGGTCTCCGGTGATTCCGATGGCGCCGGGGTTCCGACGTCGGTGGAGCTGCTGGTCGGGGGTGTTGCGACGTCCCCGGTGACATCGGCCGCTTGCGTCGTGGTCGGCAGCGTGTGCACTGCAGAGATCCTCTGGGACACCACGTTGGTCCCCGACGGCTCGTACTCCCTCTCGGCAAGGCTGTATGCGGACGTGACCTCACTGGCGACCAGTGCGTCCGTACCGGTGTCGGT
This sequence comes from Actinomycetes bacterium, assembly GCA_031373405.1. Lineage (GTDB taxonomy): Bacteria > Actinomycetota > Actinomycetes > S36-B12 > CAIYMF01 > Longivirga. The sequence continues at coordinate 1,271 of JANMMN010000280.1, read as the reverse complement.
CGTGAACTACGTTCCGGTGCCGAGCATCTCGATCATCGCGCCCTCCGCCGGGGCCGAGCTGGTCGGGTCGACCACGGTGACCTTCTCGGGCACGACCGATGGTGCCGGGATCCCCACGGCTGTCACGCTGTACGCCGACTCCGCTGCGATCGGCTCAGCAGCCTGCGCCGTGGTCGGCTTCGGCTGCACGGCGTCGCTCAGCTGGGACACGACGGGGATCGCCGGCAGCCGCACGTTGACCGCGCAGCTCGCCTATGGCGCCGCAGAGCTCGTCACGAGCCTGCCGCTGGTCGTGACGCTCGCGACGCCAGCACCGACCGTGTCCGTGACCTCTCCCGGTGCCGGGAGCGTCCTCGTCGGGCTCACGACCGTCACGGTGACCGGGTCGACCGATCCTCGGCTCAGCGACGCCCCCGCAGCCCTCGTGCTGGTGGTCGACGGTAGCCCGACCTCGTCGCAGCCGTGCGCAGCGAACCCATGCACCGCGGTGTTCGCCTGGGACGCAACGGCTCTCGGGGGTCCGGCCACGCTCGCGGCCAGGATCACCACCGCGCGGGGAGTCACCGCCACGAGCACCGGAGTCGCCGTCACCGTGACCAATCCGGCGCCGACGGTCGTCATCGTGTCGCCCGCGAACGGAGCGGTCGTGAGCGGCACCGCGGTTGCCATCCGCGCCACCGCAGGCACGGATGCTCGGCGTACCGACGTCCCCCAGACCGTTGCACTGACGGTCGATGGCGTGCTGCGCGCTACGGCGACCTGCGCGGCCACCTCCCACACCTGCGCGGTGTCGCTGCCGTGGCGGGCAGCGAGCTTTGTGGGCGGGCACCGCATCGTCGTCACCGTGACCACCACGTCCGGCGCCGTCGCACAGTCGGTTCCGCGGACTCTGTACGCCGCGTCGGCGAGCCGCATCGTGTTCGTCACGCCGACCGTCGTGCGCAGCGGCACCAAGGTCACCATCCGTGGGCGCGTGCTCGCGACAACCACGCGCACCGGGGTCAAGGGCGTCGCCGTGCGGGTGGCAGTCGCCCCCGGTGTCGGCGCGTCGTCGTCGGTCACCGTCGTCACCGGAACGGGCGGCGTGTTCGCACTGACGTTCACTGCCAGGACGACGACGACGGTGTCCGCGGTCTCCACCCGCAAGCCCTGGCTCGCCTCCTCGAGTAGCGTGACGGTCCAGGGTGCGAGCGCGCCAATGGTGTGCCGGGTGTCGACGGCCGTCCTGCGTCCCTCGACAACCGGCCGAGGAAGCTGCGCGGTGGCCGGGC
>JANMMN010000265.1:0-1810 GCA_031373405.1 Actinomycetes bacterium | reverse complement strand
GCTGCTGCACGAGCAGCGTGGTCGGCACGAGGATCGTGACCTGCTTGCCGTCCTGCACCGCCTTGAACGCTGCCCGCACGGCGATCTCGGTCTTGCCGTAGCCGACGTCGCCGCAGATGAGCCGGTCCATGGGGACGAGGTTCTCCATGTCGGCCTTGACCTCGTCGATGCACGAGAGCTGGTCGGGCGTCTCGTTGTAGGGGAACGCGTCCTCGAGCTCGCGCTGCCACACGGTGTCGGCGGAGAAGGCGAAGCCCCTGCTGGCCATGCGCGCGGCGTAGAGCCGGATCAGCTCTCCGGCGATCTGTCGCACCGCCTTGCGCGCGCGGGCCTTCGTCTTGGTCCAGTCCGCGCCGCCGAGGCGATGCAGCGTCGGCGCTTCGCCACCGACGTACCTGGTGACCTGGTCGAGCTGGTCGGTCGGGACGTACAGGCGGTCACCGGGTTGGCCACGTTTCGCCGGTGCGTACTCGACGACGAGGTACTCCCGCGTCGCCCCCGCGACCGTGCGCTGCACCATCTCGGCGTAGCGCCCGACGCCGTGCTGCTCGTGCACGACGTAGTCGCCGGCCTTGAGCTGCAGGGGGTCGATGGTCTGGCGCCGCCGCGTGGGCATGCGCCGGGTGTCGCGGGTCGTCGACTTCTGCCCCACGAGATCGGTCTCGGTGAGCACGGCCAGTCGCATCGACGGGGCGAGGAAGCCGTGATCGAGACCGCCCGTGACGACCGAGACGATCGACGGGTCAGGTGCCGCGTCGAGCGACTCCACCACGCGTACGGCGATGCCCTCACCGCGCACCGACTCGGCGATGCGCTCGGCCGTGCCGTGCCCGGCCGTGACCAGGACGACGGCCCAACCCCGAGCCAGCCACCCCTGCGCCTCGCCGAACGCGCGCGCCGTCTCGCCGCGATAGCTGTCCGTCGCGCTCAGCTCGATCGTGAGACGGTCGATCGAGTCCGGGTCGACCGGCACCAGGTCGTCGTCGTCGCTCACGGCGCCACCGAACGGCGAGATGCCCCACCACGGGATCCCTTGCGCCAGTGCGGCTCCGCGCACCTCGGCGACCGACTGGTACGCCGCGGCCTGAAGGTCGATCGGAGTCACGTTGCCCGCGGCCGCGTTGTGCCACGAGGCCTCGAGGAACTCCTGGCTCGTCGCCACGAGGTCGTGCGCCCGGGTGCGCACCCGCTCCGGGTCGCAAACGAGAACGAGCGAACCCTGGGGCAGCAGATCGACGAGCAGCTCCATGCCGTCGGCCAGCACGGGTGCGAGCGCCTCCATCCCCTCGACGCTGGTGCCGTCGGCGAGCTTGTCGAGCATCTCCACGAGCTCGGGGTGCTTGACGGCGAGCGCCCGCGCGCGCTCGCGCACGTCGTCGGTGAGCAGCAGCTCCCGGCAGGGCGGCGCCCACAGCCCGTGCGTCGCGACCTCGAGGGATCTCTGGTCGGCGACCTTGAACCAGCGGATCTCCTCGACCGTGTCGCCCCAGAACTCGAGGCGGACGGGGTGCTCCTCGGTCGGCGGGAAGACATCGACGATGCCGCCGCGCACGGCGAACTGGCCGCGCTTGTCGACCAGGTCGGTCCGCGTGTACGCCGCAGCCGCGAGGCGTGCGACGAGGTCGTCCATCGGCAGCTCGTCCCCTGCCTGCACCGACACCGGCTCGAGGTCGCACAGGCCCTTGACCACCGGCTGCAGGACGGCGCGGATCGGCGCGACCAGCACCTGCACCGGACCGGCGGTCGGGTCGTCGGTGCTGGGGTGCGCGAGGCGGCGAAGCACGGCGAGACGTCGTCCGACGGTGTCCGA
>JANMMN010000263.1:0-7053 GCA_031373405.1 Actinomycetes bacterium | reverse complement strand
ACGTCGCGATGCTCGCCGCGGCGGTCGCCGGCGACCTGGAGACCGCGTGGGCGCTGCAGCACCGGATGATGCCGGTGCTGCGCGACGCCGAACGGGCGCGCTACACCCCCAAGGCCAAGGCCGGTCTCGAGCTGCGCGGCGTGACGGTCGGTCCGCCGCGTCCGCCGATGATGCCGCTGGATGCCGGCGAGGCCGACCAGCTGCGTCGCCGGCTCGACACAGTGCTCGGCGTCGGCGCTGCCGACGTTCCGTTCGTGACCCATGCCGCGGGCCGGGAGGCAGACGCCGAGGAGCTGCCGATCCGACGCCTGGCCTACATCGGCGGCCGGGGTGTCCCGGCCGAGTCGGGTGCCACGATGCCGACGTACGACCCGTCGACCGGCCGGCTCATCACGCAGATCGCCGCCTGCGACGCGGCGGACGTCGACCGTGCGGTGATCGTGGCGCGCGAGGTGTTCGAGCGCGGTGTCTGGTCGCGTGCTGCTCCGGCCGAACGACGTCGGGTGCTGACCCGCTGGTCGAAGCTGATCGAACGTCACGGCGAGGAGATCGCCCGGCTCGACAGCCTCGAGGCGGGGAAGCCGATCACCGACTGCCGCGAGGGTGACGTCCCGGAGACCGTCGAGACGATCCGGTGGTTCGCCGAGTCGATCGACAAGGTCTATGACCGCGTCGCGCCGACGGGCACCGATGTGGTCGCCCGCGTGACCCGCGAGCCGATAGGTGTTGTGGGCGCGGTGATCCCGTGGAACTTCCCGGCGCTGATGATGGCGTGGAAGGTCGGGCCGGCCCTCGCGGTCGGCAACAGCGTCGTGGTGAAACCGGCGGAGCAGACCAGCCTCTCCGCGCTGCTGCTCGCCGAGCTGGCCGTGGAGGCGGGACTGCCCGAGGGGGTGCTCAACGTGGTTCCCGGTCTCGGCGAGACCGCCGGTGCCGCGCTCGGCCTGCACCCCGACGTCGACATGGTGACCTTCACCGGCTCCACCGAGGTCGGTCGCTACTTCCTCGAGTACAGCGCGCGTTCCAACCTCAAGCGCATCACGCTCGAGTGCGGGGGGAAGAGCCCCCAGGTCGTGCTCGCCGGCGTGCGCGACCTCGACGAGGTCGCCGCCGAGGTCGTGCGAGCGGCGTTCTGGAACATGGGGGAGAACTGCTCGGCCGGCACCCGCCTGCTCGTGCACTCCTCGATCCACGCGGCCCTCGTCGAGCGGGTCGTGGCTGCCACGGTCGAGCTGCGCATCGGCGATCCGGGCGACCCGCGGGTCGAGGTCGGTCCGCTGATCGATCCTGGCTCGGGGCAGCGGGTGCTGGACTACATCGATCGCGGTGTCGCCGACGGCGCGCGCGTCGCCGTCGGCGGACGTCGGGTGCTCGAGGAGACCGGCGGCTGGTACGTCGAGCCGACGGTGCTCGACGACGTGCCGGTCGGATCCACGGTCGCCCGCGAAGAGATCTTCGGCCCCGTGCTCGCGGTGATCCCGTTCGACTCCGAGGAGGAGGCGGTCGCCCTCGCCAACGACAGCGACTACGGCCTCGCCGCGTCGCTGTGGACCGATGACATCGACGCCGCACACCGGGTCAGCCGGCTGCTCAAGGCCGGCACGGTCTCGATCAACTGCTACAGCGAGGGCGATGTCACGGCGCCCTTCGGAGGTTGGAAGCAGTCCGGCTTCGGCGGGCGCGACAAGGGCATCGATGCGCTCGAGCAGTACTGCCAGACCAAGACCACGTGGCTCAAGGTCCGCTGGTAGACGGCTCGCCCACCGCTATGACAGGAGCCAACGCATGAGAACCCGCCGCGTGCTGCACTGCGTCGAGTCCCACACCGAGGGGATGCCCACCCGCGTCGTCGTCGGCGGGATCAGCGTGATGCCCGGAGCCACCATGGAGGAGCGGCGTCAGTGGTTCCTCGCGGAGAGCGACGAGGTGCGCACCTTCCTCATGTACGAGCCGCGCGGCCACGCGGCGATGAGCGGGGCGATCCTGCAGCCGCCGACCCGTCCTGACGCCGACTGGGGTGTGCTCTTCATCGAGGTGAGCGGCTGCCTTCCGATGTGCGGCCACGGCACGATCGGCGTCGCGACCGTGCTGGTGGAGACGGGCATGGTGGAGGTCACCGAGCCGGTCACCACGATCCGTCTCGACACCCCGGCCGGGCTCGTCGTCGCGGAGGTGGCCGTCAACGACGGCCACGCCGACTCGGTGAGCCTCCGCAACGTGGCCTCGTTCGTGACGGCGCTCGACTCGACCGTCGACGTGCCCGGCTTCGGCACGGTGCGCTACGACATGGCGTTCGGCGGCAACTTCTACGCCATCGTCGAGCTCGAGGAGATCGGCGTCCCGTTCGGTCGAAGCCACACCCGCGAGCTCATGGACGCCGGCCTGGCGATCATGGCGGCGATCGAGCGGACCGACGCACCCGTGCACCCCGACAACGCCGGGATCCGCGGCTGCCACCACGTGCAGCTCGTCGCGCCGGGTTCGACGGCCCAGCACTCGCGCCATGCGATGGTGATCCATCCCGGCTGGTTCGACCGTTCGCCGTGCGGCACCGGGACGAGTGCCCGCCTCGCGCAGCTCCACCACCGCGGATTGCTCCGCGGCGCCGAGGTCCTCACCAACGAGAACCTGCTCGGCACCCATTTCCTCGCGCGGGCCGCGGAGACCACCACGGTCGCGGGCATCCCCGCGGTCGTGCCGATCATCACCGGCCGGGCCTGGGTGAGCGGTACGTCGCAGTGGTTCCTCGACGACGCCGATCCGTTCCCGGCCGGCTTCCTGCTTTAGCCCCGCGAGCGGTCAGGAATGGGAGAGGACGACCCCGGCGAGGACCTCGCTCGGTACGCTTCCTGCGGACATCGACCTCCGCCTGTCGTCCGGCAGCGCGAGCCCGAAGGCTGGTCCCATGGCGAAACCGACGATCCTGACGGTCGACGACGACCTCCAGGTGTCTCAGGCGATCACACGCGACCTGCGTGCGCGCTACGGCGAGGAGTACCGCATCGTGCGCGCCTCCTCGGGTGCCGAGGCGCTCGAGGTGCTGGCGGAGCTCGCGCTGCGCGACCGTCCGGTGGCATTGATCGCCTCCGACCAGCGCATGCCGCGGATGACCGGCATCGAGATGCTCGGACGGTCGCGTCTGCATGCTCCGGGAGCGAAGAAGCTGCTGCTCACGGCGTACGCCGACACCGAGGTCGCGATCACGGCGATCAACGACATCGGGCTCGACTACTACCTGCTCAAGCCGTGGGACCCGCCGAGCGAGCGGCTCTACCCCGTCATCGACGACCTCCTGGGTGACTGGAGGTCCGCGAACCCCGACCACAGCTCGGACGTGCGCGTCGTGGGCCACCGATGGTCGGAGCGCAGCCACGAGGTGAAGACCTTCCTCGCGCGCAACCACGTGCCCTACCGCTGGTACGACGTGGAGCGCGACGCCGAGGCACTGCGGCTGCAGGAGCTCGTCGGCGTCGGCCCCGAGGAGCTCCCCCTGGTGCTGATCCCGGACGGGGAGGCGCTGCGCTCACCGTCGACCATCGCGCTCGCCGGGGCACTCGGTCTGCGCACCGAGGCCGCGCAGCCGCTCTACGACCTGTGCATCGTCGGCGGTGGGCCCGCCGGACTCGCGGCTGCCGTGTACGCCGCGTCCGAGGGGCTGAGCACGGTCATCGTCGAGCGCGAGGCTCCCGGCGGTCAGGCCGGGCAGAGCGCCGCGATCGAGAACTACCTCGGCTTCCCCAAGGGCCTCACCGGCTCCGACCTCACCCAGCGCGCGGTGGCGCAGGTGTCGCGCTTCGGTGCCGAGATGGTGCTTCCGCGAGACGTGGTCGGGCTCGAGACCCGTGGCCCGGTGCACGCGGTGCTGTTCGAGGGCGGCGGCGAGATCGAGGCACGGGCCGTGGTCGTGGCGACGGGCGTCTCCTACCGGCTGCTCGAGGCCGAGGGTCTCGACGAGCTCACCGGCCGCGGCGTCTACTACGGCGCCAATGCCAGCGAGGCGAGCCAGACCGAGGGCGACGAGGTCTACGTCGTCGGCGCGGCCAACTCGGCCGGCCAGGCGGTGCTACAGCTGGCGAGGTTCGCCAAGCGGGTCGTCATGATCGTGCGCGGCCGCAACCTCGAGGACGGCATGTCGCAGTACCTCGTCGACCGCATCCACGAAGCGCCCAACGTCGAGGTGCGGCTGCACAGCGAGATCGTGGCGGGTCGCGGTGACGGCCACCTCGAGGGCGTCACGGTTGCCGACCGCGAGTCCGGTGCGCGCGAGGACGCCGAGACCAGCTGGCTGTTCATCTTCATCGGCGCCTCCCCCCGTACCTCGTGGCTGGGGGAGCTCGTCGCGCGCGACGCGCACGGGTTCGTCGTGACCGGCCAGGACCTCGCCTCTCACGACGTGCCGTGGCCGCTGCCCAACCGGGCACCGTTCGCACTGGAGACCAGCGTGCCGGGTGTCTTCGCAGCGGGCGACGTACGCCTCGAGTCGATGAAGCGGGTGGCTTCCGCCGTGGGCGAGGGCGCCATGTCGGTCTACCTGGTGCACCGCTACCTGGCGACCGTCTGATGTGGCTCGAGGACGTCCGCGGACTCGCCCTTTTCGACGGTGTCTCGGACGACCAGCTCACCGCCTTGGTCGAGGCGAGCGAGGGCGTGGAGCCTGAGGCGGGCGTGGTCCTGTGGCACGCCGGCCAGCCGGCGGACTTCTGGTGGGTCAACGTCGAGGGCACGCTCGACCTGTCGCGCACCGTGGGCGGCGAGGAGATCGTGCTCGGCCGGTTCACGACCCCGGGGCGCTGGGCGGGTGGCTTCCGCGCCTGGGACGACGGCGGCGTGTATCTCGCCACGGGCACCACGACGAGTCGTTGTCGCATCCTCAAGGTGCCGGCGGCGGCTCTGGGGGAGCTGCTCGCCCAGCTGCCGCTCGTCGCGCACATCGTCGACGGGCTGTTCCACACCGCTCGCTCGATCGAGGCCAGCGCGCGGCAGCGCGAGGCGCTCGTCACCCTCGGCACGCTCTCGGCCGGTCTCGCCCATGAGCTCAACAACCCTGCCGCGGCCACCGCCCGCGCCGTCGACTCGTTGGAGAGCTCGCTCGACGAGGCGCTCGGTGCGCTCGGCCATCTGGCCGACGCCGGGATCACGGCCGCCCAGTACGCCGGGCTGCATGCCATGCGGACCGGCCTCGTCGTGCCGGATGCCCCGCCGGACCCACTCGCAGGCGCGGATCTCGAGGACGCGCTCTCGAGCTGGCTGTCGCGTCACGACGTCGAGCGCGCCTGGGTCGTCGCGCCTGCGCTGGCCGCGGGCGGCGTCGATGTCGCATGGTGCGAGCGGGCCCTCGACCTCGTGGGTGACGCGGCGATCTCGCCGGCGCTCGAGTGGGTCGCGAGCGCACTGTCGGTGCGTGCCCTGCTCGGCGAGGTGAAGGAGTCGACCCGACGCATCTCCGGACTCGTCGCATCGGTGAAGTCCTACACCCAGATGGACCGTGCCGCGCGTCAGCAGATCGACGTGACCGAGGGCATCGACAGCACGCTGGTGATGCTCGGCCACAAGCTGCGCGGCGGTGTCGAGGTCGTGCGTCGCTACGCCGCCGACCTCCCGACGATCGAGGCGTATCCCGGCGAGCTCAATCAGGTGTGGACCAACCTCGTCGACAACGCGGTCGACGCCATGGGTGGGGTCGGCACCCTGACGCTCGCGGCGCGCGCCGAGGAGGACTCGGTCGTGGTGGAGGTCGGTGACACGGGTTCCGGCATGCCGGAGGCGGTCGTCGAGCGCGCGTTCGAAGCGTTCTTCACGACCAAGGAGGCCGGCAAGGGCACCGGCCTCGGCCTCGACATCGCGAGGCGCATCGTCGTCGAGCGGCACGGCGGCACGATCGCCATCCGATCGAGTCCCGGCGACACCGTCATCCGGATCACGCTCCCGCTGGGTGGCAGCCCGGACGCGTGAGTCGGGACCGGCACGGCAGGGTGGTTCCCAGCCGACGGAATCGCAGGCGTGCCAAGCGTTCGCACCGCATCAGCCTCCCTCGCGGGTGCGCCGACGTGTCAGAGCGGCCAGACGCGCGGGACGATGAGCAGGGTCAGCACGAGCCAGGTGACGAGCACCGGCAGCCCGAGTCGCCAGTAGTCGCCGAAGCGGTAGCCGCCCGGGCCCATCACCATGAGGTTGGCCGGCGTGGCCACGGGCGTGAGGAACGCGGCCGCTCCGGCAACGGCGAGCGTCATCAGCACCGGCAGCGGCGAGACTCCGGCCTCGGCTGCGGCAGCGACCGCGATCGGCAGCACGATGAGCACGGTCGCGGTGTTGGAGACGAACTGGCCGAGGGCTGCGGTGAGTCCGAAGATCGCGACGAGGATCAGCAGCGGGTGTCCGTCGCCGACGAGGTCGAGCATGCGGTCGGCGACCAGGTCGGCGGCGCCGGAGACCCGGATCGCCACGGAGAGCGGGATGAGCCCGCCGATCAGCACGACGGTCTGCCACGACACGCTGCGGTACGCCGCGGGGCTGCTGATCACTCGCAGCAGCACCATCGCGACCGCGGCCCCGAGCCCCGCGACGGCCGGTGGGACGAGGCCGAAGGCGAGCAGCACGATCATGACCACGAGCACCGCGATCGCCCGACCGGCCGTGGCGCCCAGCGGGACGGCCTGGCGGCGGACGAGGTCCGGGGAGTTCACGACCAGCACGTCGCGGTCGTCGACGAGCTGCTCGACAGCACCCCACGAGCCGTGCACGAGGAGGGTGTCGCCCTCGTTCAGCTCGGTGGGGCGCGCGCCGCGCTCCACGCCCTGGCGTCGTACGCCGAGGATCACGAGCTCCGGCCCGCGGGCCATGCCGGGGAAGACCGTCTCGCCGACCAGCGGCGAGCGCGGCGGGACGACGAGCTCGGCGACGCCGAGCTCGCGGCTGACCAGCTCACCGGTCGCCAGGGTGACGGGCCGCATCGCGACGGCGAGCACGGCCTCGATCGCCAGGTGGCTCACCTCGGCCTGAGGCCCGGTCACGACCAGGACGTCGTCGGCCGCGATCGCCGTCCCCGGTGGCACC